>JACRLS010000034.1 GCA_016235225.1 Nitrospirota bacterium
AGACCGAAGGTCTTCCGAACATGCCCTTCGATGACCCGTTCTTCCGCCGCTTCTTCGGCGACGAGTTCTTCCGTCGCTTTGAAGCGCCTCGCGAGCGGAAGGAGCGAAGTCTCGGGTCCGGGGTGATCGTGGACGCCACAGGGTTGATCATCACCAATAACCACGTGGTCAACAAGGCTGATGACGTCAAGGTGTTGCTGTCGGACAAGCGGGAGTTGAAGGCCAAACTGATCGGGACCGATCCCAAGACCGACTTGGCGGTGCTCAAGATTGAGGCGGAGAACCTGCACACGATCCCGTGGGCCGATTCGGACAAGCTCGAAGTCGGGGAATTCGTCCTGGCGGTGGGCAATCCCTTCGGCTTGAATCAAACCGTCACCATGGGCATTGTGAGCGCCGTCGGCCGGGCGTCGATGGGCATTGCCGAGTATGAGGACTTCATTCAGACCGACGCCGCCATCAATCCCGGCAATTCGGGCGGGGCGCTGGTCAATGTGCGGGGGGAACTGGTCGGCATCAATACGGCCATCTTCAGCCAGAGCGGCGGCAATATGGGGATCGGGTTCGCCGTGCCGAGCAATATGGCACGCTCGATTCTGGATCAGCTGGTGGAGCATGGAAAGGTCGTCCGAGGTTGGCTGGGCGTCTCGATCCAGGATCTGTCGCCGGAGTTGGCCGCGCAGTTCGGGCTGCCTGAGGCCAAGGGTGTCCTGGTGAGCGATGTGCTGGACGACAGTCCGGCCAAGAAGTCGGGCCTGGAGCGGGGCGATGTCATCGTCGAGTTCGACGGCAAGCCGGCGGAGACGCCCACCCAATTGCGGAACCTGGTGGCGCAGACCCCGGTCGGCAAGAAGGTCGCGGTCAAGTTCATGCGGGACAAGAAGGCGAAGACCGTGGAGTTGACGATCGTGGAGCAACCGAAAACCGTCGCCCAGGCCGGAGGCGATGATAGCGGAGGGGCCACGGCGCCCGCCGGGCTGCTCTCGGATCTGGACGTGCGCGAACTGAATAGTGAGTTGACCACTCGCTACAATCTCGGGCCATCCGAACGGGGCCTGGTCGTGGTGAAAGTGAAGACGGGCAGCGTGGCGGAGGAAGCCGGCGTCAAGGAGGGCGACCTGGTCCTCGAAGTGAACCGTATGGCCGTCAGCAACGTAAAGGCCTATGAGCGCGTCGCATCAAAGATCGGCAAAGATCAGCCGCTCCTGTTGTTGATGAAACGCCAAGGACGAACGCGCTATGTCACGCTGAAACCGTAGCGCAGACACCTCAGTGAGCAGTGAACCAGGCTTGTGCCGAAGGGGGGAACCTATGGGGCAGCGACTGTTTTTCGTGCTCATCAGTGCCCTTGCGGGAACGGCCTTGTTCGTAAGGGCGGAAGATGCGGATTGGGGATTTCTGCTGGTCGGGTTTGCCATCGGGGGGGCCACCGGTGGATTAATCGTGGCGGGGGAATATGCCCTCCAGCGGGCTTCATTCGGCGTCATTGTCGGCGGGACCGCGGGCCTCATCCTCGGATTGCTCTTAACCGGTTTGGTTGAGTGGGTCGGGAGCGCCGTCTTTGATGTGGAGACATTCCTGTTCCACATCGGGGGGCTGGTGTTTCTTCTCGGGCTGCCCTATCTGGGACTCAGCCTGGGGGCGCGCTTCGGACGGGAGAAGCTGGGCGGCGGCCAGTCCGGGGAACTCCTGCCCGCCAGCACCAGCGTCAAGATTCTCGACACCAGTGTCATCATCGACGGGCGGGTGGCCGAGCTCTGCGAGACCGGATTTCTCGAAGGCACGTTCCTGGTCCCCCAGTTCATTCTGCAGGAGCTGCAACACATCGCCGACTCCTCGGATAGCTTGAAACGGGCTCGAGGGCGACGTGGGCTTGATATCCTGAACAAGATCCAGAAAATGGCCGGCATTGACGTCCGGATCGTTGAAGAGGATTTCCCGCACGTCAAGGAAGTGGATTCGAAGATCGTGGTCCTGGCGAAGAAAGTCGGAGCGAAGGTCATCACGAATGATCTCAACTTGAACAAGGTGGCGGAGCTGCAAGGCGTGCGTGTGCTCAATATCAACGAGCTCTGCAACGCGCTCCGGCCGGTCGTCCTGCCGGGAGAAACGATCCGGGTGTTCGTCCTGAAGGAAGGGAAAGAGGCGGGACAGGGCGTCGCCTATCTGGACGACGGGACCATGATCGTGGTCGACAATGCCAAACGCTGTATCGGGCGCAACGTAGACGTGATCGTCACCAGCGTGCTGCAGACCACGGCAGGCCGTATGATCTTCACCAGGTTGAAGGAAGAACCTGAGCGGGAGGAAGTCACCGTCGCTCGTGCGTAGATATGCCATCGCCGTCATTCCGGCTGCGGGCCGAGGTCACCGCATGGGCAGCAAGACCCCCAAGCAGTTCCTCGAGCTGCAAGGCCTGCCGCTGCTCGCTCATACGCTTCGCGCCTTCGAATCGGCCCAATCGGTCTCCGCCGTTGTTGTGGTCGCTCCGGCGGCCGATCTCCCGTTCTGTCAACATGACATCGTGGATCGACACGGATTCAAGAAGGTTCTGAAACTCGTGCCAGGAGGAGAGGAGCGGCAGGATTCCGTGCGGCATGGGGTGGAGGGCGTGGATGAGAGGCATGACGTCATCATCGTACATGACGCGGTACGGCCCTTTCTAACGCCCGTCATGATCGATGAGGTGGTGGCGCTGGCCCGCCGGCATCGGGCCGCCATCGTGGCGATTCCAATGCGCGATACCGTCAAGAGGGTGGGGGAGAGCGGCTTGATTGAAGGGACGGTCGATCGGCAGCGGTTATGGCTGGCTCAGACGCCGCAGGCCTTCGAGCGGGCGCTCCTCCAGGAGGCGCATCGGAAAGCCTATCTGGACAGCTACCGCGCCACGGATGATGCTCAGTGGGTCGAACGTCTGGGTATCCCGGTCGCCATCGTGGAAGGAAGTTCCGAGAATATCAAAGTGACCAGGCCGGAAGACCTGGCGATGGGAGAAGCGATCTTAGCCGCCCGCCAAGTCGTGAAGCGTGAAGCGTGAAGCGTATCTCGCTCTTCGAGCCGGACTGGCGGGAAAAGCGAGACGCGCCGAAGGCCTTGTCTGTGCGAGTCGCGCCTTTCACGCTTGTCTCGCCCGTCTCGCCCGAATGACGAACGACGCTTCACGAACGACGATTCACGTGAGACGAGCGACGAGATACGAACGACGAGCGACGGGGAGCAATAGATGCGCATCGGTATCGGCTATGACATCCATCCCTTAGGGCCCAATCGGAAGTTCATCATGGGCGGGGTCGAGATCCCCCATCGGCTGGGGCTGATCGGCCATTCTGATGCGGATGCCCTCCTGCACGCCATCTGCGACGCGCTGCTGGGGGCCATGGGAGAAGGCGACTTGGGCAAGCACTACCCCAGCAGCGATGCCCGCTACAAAGACATTTCGAGCGCCAAGCTGCTCGACGATGTGTCGGGGAAGCTTCAAGCCAAGGGCTACAAGCTGGTCAACGTGGACACGGTCATCATTGCCCAGGCGCCCAAGCTGGCCCCCCATCTATCCACCATGGAAGCCAGGATCGCTGAGATTCTGAAGGTCGACCGCGCCCAGGTCAATGTGAAGGTGAAGAGCGGCGAGGGGGTCGGTGCCGTCGGCCGGGAGGAAGCCATTGCCACTCAGGCGGTGTGCTTGATTGAGAAGGTGAAAACGTCGTAAGCTGATGGCATGTTTCGAGCGATTGGCAAGGATCTTCAGGCCGTCTTCGACCGTGATCCGGCGGCCACCAGCCGGCTTGAAGTGATCCTCACCTATGCCGGCTTCCATGCGTTGCTGGCCTACCGTGTATCCCATCGGCTCCAGGCTTGGGGGGTTCCGTTTATCCCCCGGGTGCTCTCCCAGATCGCCCGATGGCTCACCGGAATTGAAATTCACCCGTCGGCGAAGATCGGGACGGGATTCTTCATCGACCACGGTATGGGCGTCGTGATCGGAGAGACGGCGGAGATCGGCGACTATGTGACGCTCTTTCAAGGGGTGACCCTGGGCGGGACCGGAAAAGAGCATGGAAAGCGCCACCCGACGCTCGGCAATCACGTGGTCGTCGGCGCCGGGGCCAAGATTCTCGGCGGTATCAAAATCGGCGACAACGTCAAGATCGGTGCGAATTCCGTCGTCAGCAAAAACGTCCCGCCTAATTCCCCCGTCATCGGCGTCCCGGCCCGCGTCATCAAGACCCAAGACCGCGAACCGCGCTTGTTCTAGCCTTCCATCAGCTGCCTGTGCCCGAACAGCCTTTCCCAAACGGGCTCTTTATTATTGTGTGCGAGTTCGACGTAGAGGCGCGGCCCCTGAGGAGCCGCGCCGGAGAGCAGGAGTTACTTACCGGAAAGGCAGGAGCTCATGAATTGCTTCCGCTCGTCGCCTTTCAAGGAGCCGGCCTTGATGTTGCATTCTTTCATCTTGTTCTGCTGAGAGGTACCCTTCGATTCCTCCTTCACGGGCTTGGCCGAGAGGCACTCGCTCATAAATTTCTTCCGCTCATCGGCCTTCTTGTCGGCGGCCTTGGCGTTACATTCCTTCATCTTGTCCTGTTGTGCGCCGGCTTGCACCTGGGAGAGTGGTGCGGACAACAAGTGGGGTTGGGGGGATGACAGGCGCCGGGACTATAGCAGAAACTCGATGTCGTGTCTCGACGCGATGCCGGCGAACGGACAGGGGGCCTGGTTGTCAGTACCTGACCTGCAGTAGGTACAGCCCGTGGGGCGGGGCCGTATAGCCGGCAGCGCGGCGGTCCCGAGCGTTCAGGATGTCTTTGAGCGAGGCGGGGAGCCGCTTGCCCTGTCCGATCTCGACGAGCGTGCCGACGATGGCGCGGACCATCTGCTTGAGGAAGCGGTCGGCTTCGGCCTCGATCCTCACCTTCTCTCCATCCCGCAGGACATCCAGGCGCCTCACGTCACACCCCTGATCCTCGGCTTCTGAGCGGGGGCCTTCGAACGAGGAAAAATCATGCTGTCCGAGCAGGGCCCGAGCGGCCTCCTGCATCGCCTGAACATCCAGCGGCCCATACAGATGCCAGGCACGGGCTCGATCCAGCGCCGACCGTTCCGGTCGGTTCAGGATGCGATACTCGTAGAGTTTGGCGCGCGCGGAATAGCGGGCGTGAAACTCATCGCCGACCGGCTCAGCCGCGCGGACTGCGATGTCCGGCGGCAGTCGGGCATTGAGTGCCCGGACCCATTCGGTTGGCGCCAACCCTTTGTCCGAGCGGAAGCTGAGCACCTGCCCCAGTGCATGAACGCCTGCATCCGTGCGCCCGGCGGCGACCACCGGGATGGCTATTTGGGTGATCGATTCGAGCGCAGTCTCG
>JACRLS010000035.1 GCA_016235225.1 Nitrospirota bacterium
GTCGGCACGTGGGTGGCGGCCTTGCCGCGGGCCGTGCTGCCGTTGTGACAGGTCGCGCAGGTGCCGGGCGTCACGCCCGTATGGCTGAAGGTGGCCGGCGTCCAAGCCGTGGTGCGGTGACAGGTATCGCAGGCGGCCGTGGTCGGCACGTGGGTGGCGGCCTTGCCGCGGGCCGTGCTGCCGTTGTGACAGGTCGCGCAGGTGCCGGGCGTCACGCCCGTATGGCTGAAGGTGGCCGGGGTCCAAGCCGTGGTGCGGTGGCACGTGTCGCACACCGCCGTGGTCGGAATGTGCATCGCGGGTTTGCCCGTGGCCTTGCTGCCGTTGTGACAGGTGGCGCAGGTTCCCGGAACGACACCCGCATGGTTGTAGCCGGCGCTCACGAGCACCCAATTGCCACCCATGCGGTGACAACTGTCACAAGAAGCCGCCGTCACCATATGCGTGCCGGGCTTCCCGCGCGCTTGAATCCCGTTGTGACAGGTCACGCATGTGCCGGGTACGACTCCGATGTGTCTGAAGGAGGCCGACGCCCAGGCCATGGTCCGGTGGCAACTGTCGCAGGACATGGTTGTCGGGAGGTGTGTCGGGGGCTTCCCGTTCGCGATGCTGTTGTTGTGACATTTCACGCAACTCCCCGGAGCAATTCCGTTGTGGGTAAAAAAGGCCGGCTTCCAGCTTGTGGTGCGGTGACAACTGTTGCAGTTCAGTGTCGTGGGAAGATGGTTGGCCGGTTTGAACGTGGACACCACTCTTCCGCCGGGGGAGTGGCAGTGCATGCATTGGGTCGGCGTGCCTCGGAACACCCCATGGACGTGGCATCGTTCGCACATAACTTGGGCGTGACCACCACTCAGTTGGAATCCGGTTGATCCGTGATCAAACTCCATGTCGCTCCGGCTTTTCCCGCTCTGGGCGTCCGCATCGAGGCTGCCGATGAGAGCCCCCGCGAGGAGGCACGCCAAGAGGAAGAGCTGGGGCAAGGGCGTGTGCCATAGCCGCTTGGCCCCGAGGCCGGTCCTTTGGGAGACAGAATTTTGCACGGTTTGTCTGTAATCTCCTACAGTCGGCAGTTCTGTTCCATTCGCCATCGGATCGTATGCTCACAAAACGAGCTAAAGAATGATGAGTTTGGGAAACTTAATCCCAAGAACAGGGTCGGCACATCTGCCGCGGACCTAAAGAGGAGCAAGTCCGGGGCCACCGCTCCGCCTCTCCTCGATTCCCCATGCCCTGAGGATTGGAGATGGAGCGTCGGCGCTGTGAACAACTGAGGGTGACGGCGCCGAATGGACACCAGGACCACCGGCTGGCTGGAATTGGAATAGGATTCCCACGGGCGGTGTGAATCTTGCGTGTACAGTGTGGAGAGGATCGGGCCGATCTCACTCTGATTGAGACGGCGGGCTCGTTGGCGAGGAGGCAGGCAATGGGGCAGGCAACGACGTGTGCGCGACATGATCCACTGGGCGTTTCCCGTCCTGCGCGTCAGGGAAACCGGACCTTTCCAAAGGATTCAGAACAGTCGCCCATGACAGGGCGGGCGATCTTGTGGTTGAGCGCCGCCACGCTGGCTTGGCTGGCCTGGACTGTGGCCCATGGGAAGTATTACACGCCGCGATCGGGTTTTGGGTTCTATCTCGGGGTGGTCGGCACTGTCATGATGGTGGCCTTGCTGGCCTATCCGCTGCGGAAATCCATGCGATGGATGCATCGGTGGGGCGCGGTCAAGCATTGGTTTCGGGTGCACATGATTCTCGGCGTGATTGGTCCGATCCTGGTTGTGTTCCATTCCACCTTTCAGATCCGGTCTCCCAATGCGGCGGTAGCGTTGGGGAGCATGCTCGTGGTGGTCATCAGCGGCCTGGTCGGCCGGTTCGTCTATACGCAGATCCATGACGGCCTCTACGGCAGCCGGGCGTCGCTGGAAAAGGTTCAGGAGGAGTTCTCGGGACGGGCGGGCTCAGTCAAAGTCCAGCTTCAGGTCGCTCCCCAGGTGGAAGCATGGCTCCAGAAGTTCGAGCGCGTCGCCATGAGGAGGGACCGATCCGTACTGGGCGGTCTCTGGCATTTTCTTTCGCTCGGGGTCATGCGACAGATGCTGACCCATCGTTGCAGGCGCGCCCTCCGGCGTCTCTCGGCAGAGCGGACGGTCCCGGGGATCTCGATACAGTTGAGGGAGATCGAGGCCTCCGTGTCCGCGTATCTGCGCGGGGTGCAGCGCGTCGCCCAGTTCAGTTCCTACGAGCGTCTCTTTTCCCTGTGGCATGTTCTCCACGTCCCGCTCATCTACCTCCTGGCGGCCAGCACGATCTTTCACGTGATCGCTGTGTACATGTACTAGGCCGAGCGGGATGCCGTGCGCATGGTCCGATTGTATGGTGGGCTCATCGCCGCGCTCTTGGCTGCTGCAGGGGGGGCGTGTCCGACGGCGGCCTGGGCGGAGAGCGTTGAAACCGCCCTCATGCCCGGGGAGGTCATCGAGGGCCATGCCAAGTGGGAAGAGGATTGTGCGAAATGCCACATGCGGTTCAACAAGGCCGCGCAGACAAGCCTCTGTCTCGACTGTCACAAGGACGTTGCCACGGATGTCGCCCAGAAGACTGGATATCACGGACGGTTGAAGGAAGGGCGCGCCTGTCGGGAGTGCCATTCCGAGCACAAAGGCAGGAAGGAGAACATCGCGCCGATCACGGAGCAGACGTTTACCCACGGGGACACGGATTTTCCGTTAGGCGGCGCCCATGCCGATTCGAAGAAAGTCGAGTGCCGAGCCTGTCATAAGGCAAAGGCCAAATATCGTTCCGCGCCGTCCGACTGTTACGCCTGTCACGAGAAGGATGACAAGCACAAGGGGAATCTTGGACTCGGCTGCGCCGATTGTCACACGGAGCGTAATTGGAAGGAGACGAAATTTGATCACAGCAAGACCAAGTTCACGCTGCGGGGGAAGCACGCGGACGTCAAGTGTCAGGACTGCCATGACCATGAACGCTACAAGAATACGCCCATGGACTGTCACGCCTGTCATGAGAAAGACGACTACCACAAGGGCGTCTTCGGTCCTCAGTGCGGGACCTGCCACGGGGAAAGGGATTGGAAGACCTCAAGCTTCAATCACGACAAGGATACGAAATACCCCTTGAAGGGTAAGCACGCTAAGACGAAGTGCGAGAGTTGTCACAAGGTTCCTGTCGCCAAGGGGAAGACGCCGACCAAATGTCTCGCGTGCCATCAGAAAGACGACAAGCACAAGGGCCGCTATGGGGAAAAATGCGAGAGCTGCCATGTGGAGAAAGACTGGAAGGCCATGGCCTTCGACCATGATCGCGATACCACGTATCTCCTCAAAGGCAAGCACAGGACGACCAAATGCAACAGTTGCCACAAGGGGCACCTGTACAAGGAGAAGACTCCGGCCAGTTGCTTGGCCTGCCACAAGAAGGATGACAAACATAAGGGCAGCTACGGCGAAAAGTGCGAGAGTTGCCATATGGAGAAGGACTGGAAGACGATCACGTTCGACCATGATCGGGATACGAGATATCCCCTCAAAGGGAAGCACAAGACCACAAAATGCGAGAGTTGCCACAAGGGGCATCTCTACAAGGAGAAAACCCCGACTACGTGCCTGGCGTGCCATAAGAAAGACGATAAGCACAAGGGCAGCTACGGGGAGAAATGCGAGAGCTGCCATGTGGAGAAAGACTGGAAGACTATCACGTTCGACCATGATCGGGATGATCACGTTCGACCATGATCGGGATACCAAGTACCCCTTGCTGGGCAAACATAAGCCTCTGAAATGCGACAGCTGTCATAAGGGGCATCTGTATAGAGTGAAACTCAAGATCGTCTGCTACGCCTGTCATGAGAAGGACGACAAGCACAAAGGCCAGGAGGGTACGCGGTGTGAAAACTGCCACAATGAGCGGTCGTGGAAAGAGGCCAAGTTCGACCACGATCTGACTCGGTTCCCGCTCTTGGGGAAGCATGCCAAGGTCGACTGCAAGAAGTGTCATCTGACTGCGGCGTTCAAGGATGCCAAGTCCGATTGTGTGGCCTGCCATGAGAAGGAGGACGTCCACAAGCGCCGGCTCGGAACCCAATGCGAGGACTGCCATAACGCCCGAGATTGGAAGATCTGGGACTTCGACCACGATAGACGGACTCGATTCAAGTTGGATGGAGGGCATCAAGGGCTGGATTGTTATGAGTGCCATAAGACGCCCATGGGCCGGACGGTCAAATCCTCGTCGCTCTGCGTGAGTTGCCATAAGAAAGAAGATGTACATGAAGGCAGCTACGGTCCCCAATGCGAGCGCTGTCATGAAACGACCGTGTGGAAAAAAATGAAGTCAGGCACGGGCGCATTTCGTCTCCGGTAGGGAACAACGGACATGCCATCTGGACGGCAGGTGAGAAATCGGCAGGGGACACCACGTGCCTTCATGCGCCTCCTCGGCGTGGCGGCCTCGCTTGTTCTGGCCTACACCCTGTGGGCGGACGTGGCGCCTCGGCTCTTGCGATCCCCAGCCACGACACGGGAGAGCCACTGGGGGATCATGGACGTGAGATGGCTTGGCGACGTCCTGCCCAGGCATCTGGACACCCCGAAGGCTCGTGTCATCGATCCTGGCCGTGCTCCGAATGAGGCGCTCTCCGAGATCCGGCGAGAACTGGAGATGGGAAACCTGAGTGAGACCGCCTGGCGGCTTCGTGAATTGGCGCCGTCTCAACCTGGTCAGGTCGGTGTGCAGAAGTTTCTCGTCGCCATGTGGAATAACCTGGGGGTACAACAGAACAACGTACGTGGGCCGGACATTGCCGTGGAAGCGTTCCGCCGGGCGGTTGCGCTCGACCCGGCGAATCCGGTCGCGAACCTGAATCTGGCTCACGCTTATTGGGAGATCCACGCTCCCGCCCTCACGCGGGAGTTTCTGGACAGGGTCATTCGATTGAATCCGGGAGAGCCGTTCCCCCGCATCGTCATGGCTGAACTCTTGATCGGGGCGGGCGATCAGGAGGCCGCGGCCCGGCATCTCGCCGCGGCAATGGAACGGGCCGTGGTTGATCCCACTCTTCGGGCCTATGCCGAGAGGCTGGCCGTGAAGATCCGGCGGTCCGGGCTGTCAGTCGTGTCTTCGCGCTCATCCGTCGATCTCAACGAGACTGCAACATCACGAGAGCCGGTCGTCGAGACGGACAAGACAGGCGCGACAGTGATTCGCGCGAGAGTCATCCCCCCGTCCGTTCCGCAGGGGGCGACGGCGAACGACATGGTCGAGTCGCCTGCGGAGCCTTCGCCCGAGACGGGGCAGGGCCATTTCGTCGTGAAGTTTGTGGGGACTGAGGATCGGGAAACATGGGAGCGTGTGCGAGCCGTCATCGAGTATGCATACCGAGAGATCGGGGGGAAGTTTGGGCAGTATCCCTCCGCGCCCATTTCAGTGGTGCTGCACCCAGATGAGCAGTTCCTGGACCTCACAGGGACGCCCAAATGGGCCGACATGCTGTTCGATTCGGCATCCGGAGAGATCCATCTGCCGCTCCAAGGGGCCTTGAACGATTTGGCTCGGCTCAGCCGGGTGATCAGGCACGAATTCGTTCATGCACTCTTGCAGGACAGAATCGGCTCGAACATTGGAGAGCTCCCGACCTGGATCGTGGAGGGACTTGCGATGCAGTTGGCCGAAGATCCGTGGCCCGACGTGGAGGAGGCGAACCAGGCCGCCCTCGTCTTGATGCCGCTGGGTCGGCTCGATGGCCCGTGGAGTCGCCTTTCGAAGGAGTCGTTGCCCGGTGCCTACCTGGAGGCCCAGCTCGCGACGCGGACCCTTCTAGGCCGGTATACTCTGACAAAGGTCCGGCAACTCCTGACTTCAAGAGGCGACGGCAAGAATCTTCATGCGGTCATGCGGGCACGATTTCCGCTCACCGATGACATGGTCCAAGCCCAATGGAAGGAGCGGCTGGGCGTCAGAAAGGCGTCGGCAGGGTCATGACCCGCGAGGCCGCAGACTGCTCTCCGGGCTCCGCAGGGGTGTCTCGCCTGGTTGCAGCATCTCAGACAATCTGAGGGTATAGAGGTAGTGGTACAGTCCCCGCTGCTCCATTAGCGCCAGGTGCGTCCCCGTTTCAGCAATCTGCCCCTTATTCAGCACCACAATACGATCAGCTCCCTGGATGGTCGTGAGTCGATGGGCGACCACAAAGGTGGTGCGACCCTTCATCAGCCGGTCCAGGGCCTCCTGTACCAGTCGCTCTGACTCGGAGTCAAGGGCCGATGTCGCTTCGTCCAGCATCAGGATGCGAGGGTTCTTCAGTACGGCCCGGGCGATGGCGAGTCGTTGCCGCTGCCCGCCGGAGAGGTTCACCCCCTTCTCGCCGACGATCGTTTGATAGCCGTCCGGCAAAGCCGTAATGAACTCATGCGCATTGGCTGCCCGGCTGGCAGCGTGGATGTCTGC
>JACRLS010000149.1 GCA_016235225.1 Nitrospirota bacterium
CGTTAGCCTCGAACAACCTCGAACTCTCGAATGCTTTGTTTTCCCTCTCCCGGGCTCGCTACAACATGGTAGACGGCTTATTCCGTATGAATGCGGCGCGCATCAATCTCGCGCGGGCCACGGGTGAAATCGACAAGATGCCTTAGCGCGTTGCGCAAGGGGTCTGCATGCCGACATGATGATGCGTGAGAGGAATCTGTTGATCTGTTGATCTGTCGATCTGATGATCTCTTGGAATTTCTGGCCATTCAACAGTTCGACAGATCAACAGATTCCGTAATACTCCCGCAAGCGATCCCACCCCGTTCCTGCAGAATCACAATTGACGATGTGAAAGAGGTTGTGTATAACTAGCTGGATTTCTGCCGCGTGCGTTTCCTACCTAGGAGCCTCCCGGATGCAAGCACGAGAGTTCCATGACGGCGGAAAAGACGGACTGGAACCGCTCGAGCCGTTAGATCCCACGGCGATCAAGTCTTTCTCAGGGCTTCTGGAGGCGATGTGCAAGACCGCCTTCGGTGGCCGCCGACTCGGCGAAGCCTACCACGTGCTCAAGGCCATGTGCAGCGACCCGGACTGCTTTGTGGTCATGACCCTGTCGGGCGCCATGACGATCGCCAAGATGGGCAAGATCGTCAGCACGATGGTGGATCGGGGCTGGGTTAACGCCATCGTGTCGACCGGTGCGTTGATCGCGCACGGCCTGAGTGAATCCGTCGGAAAAACGCATTATCGCCATGACCCGTCGATGGGTGATGAGGAACTTTTCCGGAAAGGTTACAACCGCGTGTATGACACGCTGGAGATGGAAGCGAATTTGAACTACGTCGAGTACGTGGTGGCGCAGACCATGAAGCGGATTGCGCCGGACGCGACACTCTCCTCCGAATTGCTCACGAGAGAACTCGGGAAGACCTTGGCCGATGAATATGAGGGCGTCGGCATTCTGAAGAGCGCCTATCAGATGGGTGTGCCGGTCTACATCCCGGCCTTCACCGACTCGGAAATGGGCCTGGACGTGGGCACGTGGGCGATGAGCCAGACGATCGATCGGGCCCGGGGGAAGGCGAAGGACAATGTGCTGGGTCTGTTGCGGATTCTGCACCAGGCGACGCCGACGTACAATCCCTATCTCGACCTCAATAGCTACACCGATCGAATCCTGGCGGCGAAACGGCTGGGGATCTTTACGATCGGCGGGGGCGTGCCACGCAACTGGGCTCAGCAGGTGGCGCCCTATGTCGAGATCAGCAACGTGCGACTCGGTCTGAGTGTGCCGCCGCCGCGTTTCCAATACGGGGTCCGGATCTGTCCGGAGCCGGACTATTGGGGCGGCTTGAGCGGGTGCACGTATCAGGAAGGCATTTCCTGGGGCAAGTTCGTGACGCCGGATGAAGGGGGCCGATTTGCCGAAGTGTTGAGTGATGCGACCGTCGTCTGGCCCCTCCTCATGATGGGGCTCCTCGAACAGGTTCCGGCCAAGAAGAAGCACGCCTAGCGCGCACGTCTTCTCGGAATTCCACATGGACGCCGCGATCCTGTCGGATAGCATCAGCCGCGAGCGTTCATTCACCTCGTCCCACTCATGACGGCTCCGATTCGAAAACAGCCGCCCCCCTATAACACCGACCGGTCCGTGCTGGAGCAGGAGGTCGAGGTCGAGACCTACAAGGCCAGTGGGCCGGGCGGACAGCATCGCAACGTGACGGAATCGGCGGTCCGGTTGGTGCACCTGCCCTCCGGGGTGCGGGTGGTGTCGGCCGATTCCCGCTCTCAGCACCAGAACCGGGAGCGAGCCTTTGAGCGGCTGATCGAGAAGCTCGCGAGGCTGAACCAGGTTCCTCGTCGTCGCGTGCCGACGCGCGTCCCACGCGGGGTCAGGGAGCGGCGCATTCAGGACAAGCAACGACGGCGGTCCACCAAGTCGTTGAGAGGACGCGTCCGAGATGACGGCTGACCCAACAATGTATCATGGGCTCTACCCGATATTGCGTGGGTGCTCGCAGTCCGGCGATACGGCCCGCCCGTCGGCAGGCTCCTGGCAGCCCAACCGCCGGCACCAACACTCTTCCGTAAGAGCTTAGAAATGGAAAGCAAACGATGACCAAGCGGAGGCCACGTTCAGGAACGTTCATGACAAAGCTGGGTGTTCTTCTGCCGTTGTGCCTGTTGCCCGCGGCCCTGTTCATGGGAGCCTCCGGCCTCGCGGGGGAGTTGCCGAAGGATTTTGACCGCGATGAGGGTCGGGCACGCGGGAATGCCGCCGCGCCGCTCACCTTGATCGAGTATTCCGATTTCACCTGTGGCTATTGCCTCAAGTTTTTCAAAGAGACCTGGCCTCGCCTGAAGGCGAAGTACGTGGACACGGGCAAGCTGCGTTTCATCTATCGGGACTTCCCGCGCGGCAACGGCGGCCTCATGGTGGAGGCGGCCGTGGCGGCCCGCTGTGCCGGGGACCAAGGGAAGTATTGGGAGATGCACGATCACTTATTTGCCAAAGCCGGAGAATATGGAGCCGGAGACTTTCCGGCCTATGGGCGTGCCTTGGGACTGAATGGCCTCGTTTTCTCCGCTTGCCTCAAGACTGCGAAGCACAAAGACGTGATTTTCCACGATCGGGACGAGGGGAATGAACTCGGGTTCCGGGGGACGCCTGGATTCATCTTGATGCGGACCAAGCACTCGGAGGGCGAGAAACCGATCGGGATTCCAGGCGCATTCCCCTATGAGGTCTTTGAAGAGGAGATTGAGCGTCTCTTGACGAACGTGCCGTCGAAAGGGAAAGGTTGAAATCCCAGGCTTGAGGGCCTATGCTAACAAGCGGGTGATGGCTCGAAGCAGACCGTGGGCAGCCTGAAAACTCTACCTCACATTCATCTTGCCTGAGAGCTGAGGCGGCTTGCCGACAGCTCCTTAAAGAAGAAGGTACGCATGTCACAGCAGCAGCAATTTTGGCCTGTCGAATTCCAAGCCGGAGAGCCTGACCTGTGGGTCTGCATGTCTTGTCTCACCGAAGTCTATCGGCGGAAAGTACCGATGCCGGATTGTCCCTCATGCCACGGGGTCTCCACCTTCGAACCCTTTGCGCTGGACGCGATCCGGGATTGGGGGACGGAAGAGTTGATCGCGAAAGCCGTGTCCGCATCCTCAGAGCCGGACCCTCAGCCGGTCGAGGCCCTCACCCCGGCCGGTATCCCGTCGGCAGAGCCATCAGTCTAATCGTCACCTTACTCGCAGCGAGGGAGTCGTGGGATCCCCCCGCCCGTTCTTGATTGCCGGCGCCTGGCGGCACACCGCCACTACCTGTCCCGTGGCCGACCCCTTCACTGGCAGGAGGGTGGCCGAGGTTTGTCAGGCCGCTGCTCAGGACATCGCCGAGGCAGTCGAGGCCTCAGTAACCGCCGCCGCCTCCATGCGAACCATGCCCGCCTACGCCCGAGCCGCGGCCATGGCCGGTATTGCCGCGCAGCTTGAACGCCGCCGCGAGGACTTCGCTCAGACCATTACGGCAGAGGCCGGCAAACCTATCACCGACGCCAGGCGGGAGGTGGGCCGCGCCATCCAGACCTTTACCCTCGCGGGGGAAGAGGCGAAACGCCTTCCAGGTGAAGTGGTGCCCCTCGATCTGACGCCCGGTAGCGATCAGATGGTCGGCCTCACACGTCGGGTGCCGATCGGTCCCGTCCTTGGAATCACGCCGTTCAATTTTCCCCTGAATCTCGTGGCTCACAAGGTGGCGCCCTGTCTGGCAGCCGGAAATCCCATCGTCCTGAAACCAGCTCCCCAGACGCCGCTCACCGCACTGCTGCTGGGTGAGGTCATCTCCGCGGTCGACTTTCCCCCCGGAGCCTTCTCGGTGCTCCCCTGCGACAATGCGTCGGCAGAGGCCATGGTCCGTGATGATCGCTTCAAGCTGGTGAGCTTCACCGGCAGCGAGGCAGTCGGCTGGATGCTGAAGGCGCGATGCGGCAAGAAACGAATCACCTTGGAATTGGGCGGCAATGCGGGGGTGATCGTCGAGACCGATGCCGACTTGGACTTCGCGGCTAGCCGATGCGCGGTCGGGGGCTATGCCTATTCGGGCCAGACCTGCATCTCTGTCCAGCGGAGTCTCGTGCACGATGAGGTCTATGATCGATTTGCCGAAAAGTTTCTGGCCTGCGTGAAGGGGCTGGCGGTGGGCGATCCCCGTGATGAGCGGACGGTGATCGGTCCTCTCATCAATGAGGACGCGGCTCGTCGGGTGGAAGCCTGGGTGCGGGAGGCGGTCGGCCAAGGGGCCCGCCTGCTGGCCGGCGGGACACGTCGCGGGGCTGTGGTCGAGGCGACGGCGCTGACCGATGTGACTCCCGCGATGAAGGTCTCCTGCCAGGAGGTGTTCGGGCCGGTGGTCACGTTGAGCCGGTACAAGCAGTTCGGTGAGGCCGTGGCAGCAATCAACGACTCCGACTTCGGGCTCCAAGCCGGAGTGTTCACCCAAGACGTTTCAAAGATTTTCCATGCCTATCGGTCGCTGGAGGTCGGGGCGGTGCTCGCAAATGAAATTCCGACATGGCGGGCCGACCATATGCCCTATGGAGGTGTGAAAGATTCTGGTCTCGGACGCGAAGGCGTGCGGTATGCCATGGAAGACATGACTGAACTCAAGCTCCTGGTCTTGAACCTCAAGCATCCCTAACAGCCTAACAATCCCTCCCAGCCGGGGCTCCGGTGCAATTTCAAGAAGGCCCTCCACAGTTGTGTGTGCGTTCCGACAGCACAACAAGCTGGCTCGCCTGAGAACGGGCGGGCCGCGTCGGGGCCGCCAGCGGATCGTGAAGCGTGACGGGTGCCGCGAGTACAGGCCGCAACCTCGTCGGTGTCGCCTTGCCCACGGAAAAGCACATCCCCCGTGGAGCGAAGCTTGTCCGGCAGGCTTGGGGTGGGACGGTGCGATCATGCCAC
>JACRLS010000150.1 GCA_016235225.1 Nitrospirota bacterium
AGACGCGGGCCTATTTGAGTACCGTCCCCAATCGATTTGAATTTGTGTTCACACCGAAGCATGGATCGTGGCTCAATCTGATCGAATCGTTCTTCGCCAAGATGGCCAAAAGCCTACTGCGGGGCATTCGAGTCACTGGCAAACCGGAACTGAAAAAGCGCATTCTTCAATACCTTGATGAAATCAACGAATCGCCCGTCGTCTTTCGCTGGAAATACAAACTCGACACCCTTCCACTTACATAGGTCATTGATATGTTATTAAGGAATCGATCTACTAGGCACTGACCACTGTCCACTGACCACTGACCACTTCACCGCCATGGATGTCCAAGATTTTCTGATCCAGGGAGAAGGCAGCGAAGAGGACAAGCGGGGGGCGTGGAGTCTCTTCCAGAAGGCCTATGAGAAACAAATGAAAGGCGACTTGGAAGAGGCAGCGACGCTCTACAAGGAATCGATCGAGCGGCACCCTACGGCAGAAGCCTATACGTTTCTGGGTTGGACCTACAGCTTCATGGGCCGCCTGGACGACGCGATTGAAGAATGCCATCGGGCCATCGGCGTGGACCCGGACTTCGGCAATCCGTACAACGACATCGGGGCCTATCTCATCGAGAAAGGCGAGTTCGACGAGGCCATTCCCTGGTTCGAAAAGGCCATGCATGCGAGACGCTATGAGAGTCCCGCCTTTCCCCATCTCAACCTTGGCCGTGTCTATGAGCGCAAAGGCCTCTGGGACAAGGCCGTTGAATCGTATAAGCAGGCGCTGACCCTGAACCCCAATTACGCCTTGGCAAAACGGGCCCTGGGGCGACTGTTGGGCATGCTGAACTGAGGAGAATTTAGCGATTGTGTGATTGACGATTTGGTGATTTGACGGCGCGGATCGAACTTCACGATCACCAGATCACTAGATCACCAAATCATACTTCCATGGAACAGACCATTCTCGTGGCCGTCAGCGACATCTTTTTCTACACCAAGGTCCGCGATGCCTTGTTGCCGGCCGGTTTTCGGTTGGAGCGGGTGCGCGCCCAGGAGGAGATCGCCACCAAGACCGCCGGCTTCCATCCCTGCGCGGTCATCCTGAACATGAATGAAGACCGACTCGATGCCTTTCAAGCCTTGAGCCAATTGCGGGAGGGCGCCCCGGCCGACCACGTGCCGGTCCTCGCTTTCGCCAACCATGAGGAAACGGACACCTGGCGACGCGCGAAAGAACTGGGCGTCACCAAGATCGTCTCGCGGAATGAATTTTCTGCGAGAACCAGGGATTTGCTTGAGGAAATGCTCGGCACGCGATGAAGCCATCCCCACTCCACGAGCAACACACGAAACTGGGGGCCTCTTTTACGGAGATCACCGGCTGGACCATGCCCGCGCAATATGGGCATGTCGCCGCTGAATATACGGCCGTGCGCCGGACCGTCGGCATCACGGACCTGTCCCATCGTGGCCGCCTTCGGGTGACAGGTGACGATCGGACCAAGTGGCTGCAGAGCATCATCAGCAACGACATCCTCCCCTTGGCGACCGGCCGAGGCCTCTATTCCAGCCTGCTGACCCATAAGGGGAAAATGCTCACCTATTTTCGGATCTACGCGCTTCCTGACGCCCTGCTCGTCGAAGATGCCGGCGACATCGGCGACACCACCATGCAGACCCTTCGAAAGTTTTTGCTCTACGGAACCAAGGCCAAGATGGAGTCGCTTCGGGACTCATGGTGTCTGCTGCTGGTCAGCGGTCCTCGATCCGTCGATCTCATTCGAGCGGCCCTCGGCGTCGAGGCCGGGGCACTCGCGCCCCTGAGTTGCCTGTCCCATACCGTAGAGGGAACGTCGGTCATGCTGCTCAGGACGCAAGAAACCGGTGAGACGGATTTCGAGGTGCTGGTTCCGACCGAGCACGTGGGGGCCATCTGGGATCGGCTCTGGCAGGCAGGACAACCGCTGGGACTCCGCGCCTTTGGGACGGATGCGCACGAGGCCTTGCGCATCGAAGCCGGCCTCCCCCAAGCCGGCGCAGACTTGACGGAGGAGATCGTTCCCCCTGAAGCCAACCTCGAAGGCAAGGCCTTCAGTTTATCGAAAGGATGTTACCCGGGACAGGAGGTTGTGGCCAGAATGGATACGTACGGGAACGTCCGCCGCCACCTCGTCGGCCTGCGTGTGGAGAGCGATGCACTTCCCGTCAAAGGCGCAAAACTGTTCAGCGGCGACCGCGAAGTGGGCTGGGTGTCCAGTGCGGTCCGGTCTCCCTCAGTCAACAATCCAATTGCCTTGGGCTTTCCGCTTCGCGACTTCTCATCCCCTGGGACGGCGCTCACCATCGAGGTCGAGGGCACGAAGGTCCCGGCCACGGTAACCGCGCTCCCCTTCTCTTCTACGAAAACCTAGTCTCGTGTCCCAGAAATTCGACATAGCATTACACCCCCTTTCGAAAGCCGGACCAGACTAGAATGCCAGGGCCATGTCATAGTCAAAGGTAACATTTTGAAATAAAAGGATAAGTTTATGGCAATAACAATACTAACGAATGTCATTCCCGTATTCAAGCGAAGCGTCACTTCCTTCTTCTTCCGATCCTCTTCCGGCACCGTCTTCAGGCGGCGCCACACATAGACCGCGATGGCTTCACTGCCCCAGACCTCTGTACCCCGCTGCGTCTCCACCGCCCAGGCATCGACACGCACCGGACTGAAGGCCACCCCGAACAAGTAGCCGCCGCCGAACCACACCGGCGTGCTGGTCAGCAGCTCGAATCCGATATTCCCGAAAATCACCGCAGGGTTCCACGACGTGGCCGCGCCGATGGCCAGGCTTTCCCACGTCATGTCACCGACCATGCCGGCGGCCAGCCATTGCCATCGGACTTTTCCATAGTCCTGCACCGTGCCGCCGACGACCAGATCCGCCCCAAGCCGTTCCCGCAAGAGTGCGGCCTGTTCAGCCGACAGCGGAGTGCCGGACTGCAGCGTCATGTCCGCCACGGCCTGATCCGTGCGATCCAAGGGAATGACCGTGA
>JACRLS010000151.1:0-2878 GCA_016235225.1 Nitrospirota bacterium
CCGAGACGCTCGAGGCTATCCTTCACGGCTTCGCGTCGGTTTGGGACCGCATACATATGGGCGACAAAATCCAGATTCTCGGCAATGCTCAGGTCCTCGTAAAAGCTGAATCGCTGGGTCATGTAGCCGACCTGGCGCTTGATGGCCTCGCTGTGGGTGATGACGTCATAGCCGAGGCAGGTCCCGCTTCCTTCGTCCGCCCGGAGCAGGCCGCAGAGCATGCGGATAAACGTCGTCTTGCCGCTGCCGTTCGGGCCCAAAAAGCCGCAGATTTCGCCCGTCCGGACCCGGAGATCGACGTGGTTGACGGCCGTGCAGTCGCCGAACTGCTTGGTCATTCCGCGCACGTCGATGGCGAGGTCCTCACTCATCGATCAGGGTCCGAATCGGACATCCACCGGCTGGCCGGGATGCAGGCGTGCCGCGATGTCGGGATCGAAGACCGCCTCGATCATGAACACCAGCTTGTCGCGGCTCTCATGGCTGTAAATGACCGGCGGGGTGTACTCCGCCTGCGGCGACACGAAGCTGACCTTCCCCACGAACGGCTCACGCACGCCGTCCACGGTCACCTGCACGCGGTCGCCGGGATGGATCGCGCCGATCCGTTTCTCCGGCACAAACGCGCGCACTTTGATGTTCTGCGGCGGCAGCAGCGTCACGACCGGGCGTCCTGCCGCGACCCATTCGCCCTGGCGATACAGCGTGTCAAGGACCAGACCGGCTTGCGGCGCGGTTTGGCGCTTTTGCGCAAGGTTCCACTCGGCCTTGGCCAGCGCGGCTTCCAGCGCCCGCACCTCGGCGTCCGCCGCGGCGATCTGGTCGGTGCGGGAGCCAAGGTGCGCCGTTTTCAGATCGGCCTCAATCTGCGCCACTCGTTGACGATTCTGGTCCCGCGCGTACCGTGCACGGTCGAAATCGATCTCCGCCGTCGCACCGGGGGTTTCCATGAGTTTCTCCTGGCGCGAGAATTCGCTTTGTGTCAGTGCCAGCGCGGCCCGCGCCTGCTTGAGTTGCGCTGCCATGGAGGCGATTTCCGAGGGGCGCTTGCCTTTTGTTGTGTCCTCCAAATTCGCGCGAGCCTGCGCCAGCCGGCGTTCCGCCTCGACCCGGCTGGATTGTTCCGACACGCTTTCAAGCGCGAACAACGGATCACCCGCCTTCACCTGAGTCCCTCGCTGCACATGCAATGATTCCAGCGCTCCCGCCAGCGGAGACGCGACGTACACGAACTCGCCCTCGACGTACCCCTGGACGTGATTCGTGTCCGACGCCGTGCACCCTCCCCACAGGCACAGCGCCGCGAGGGCGCCGCCGATGACACCACTCATCCTTCGATGCGCTGCGCCGGAGCCGGTCATCGTTTCGGCCTGCCGGTGTTCGTGATGACGCCCCCAAGAACCACCGTGATAATGGTGGAAAACCCGGTCTTCGGCGTGAGCCCCAGTTCTTCCATCTTGGGAGGGTTCATAATGGCCTGCACGGCGCCGAGAAGAATCTCGATGATCAGTCTCGTCGGAATGTCCTTGCGGATGATTCCTGCTTTTCGTCCTTCACCCAGCAGCTTTCCAAAATGGCGCTGAATCAGATCCCGGCGCCGTCTCTCCACAAGCTTGAACATCTCCGGCGCCTCCCGTCCGATGTCACGTACGAACGGCGGCTGAATCTCTTCCGTGTGCCGCTGCACGCAGGCGAGCAGTTGATGCAACGCGGCCAGCACATCCGAGCGCTCGGACGTAATTCGGTGGAGGTCGGCCTCGATGCATCGGAACTTATCCAGGAGCACGGCCTCCAGGAGAGCGGCCTTGCTCGCGAAACAGGCGTAGAGCGTTTTTTTGCTCATGCCGACTTCCACCGCAAGATCATCCATGGTGACGCTGCGGAAACCGTGGGCAAAATAGTGGCGTCTGGCGGCAGTGATGATCCGTCGCTCGGCGGAATTCTCGGCAGGACGCGTGTGCGGCTGCACCGTATGAGGAGGCATGGATGGCCCGGCGGTTCCGTACCTTGGAAACTGTGTCAGTATAATCAGTTCCTGTGTCCCGCGCAAGCGTCGCCTTCTCCCCATAAACCCGGAGAGCCACGGGTGTCATCCCGGCAGAAAATAGAGGGACATTCAACCTGACTGATTGACTCGGCGGCGGGCGCAGCAGGATTCTCGTTTCTAATTGGTCTTGCTCTGCGACGGCGGCTCCCAGGGATAGAGTCGGGGAATCGTGATCGTGAGTGCCGTTGCGCCGGCGAGGGCGCAGGCGGTGCCGATGATGAATTGGCTCCATGTGGTGGGTCGGATGGCCCCGAGCGACACAATGACCATCAGCAGGGGAATGTCCAAGAAGTGAGTGAAGGTCGCGAGGTGTTCTTGCCGGGCACGGGTGAGTTCGGGCGTCGCGGCTCCTTGGGCCAGCGCCTCATTCGTAAGGCGGCGGAGGCGCATGAAGTAGAGCCGGGTCACGGTGTTCCTTTCGATCAATTCAACCACGAACAGCAGCATCATTCCGGTCAGCCAGGGATGCTGCACGAAGCTCCATCCGTCCCAGAAGTCCGCCGTCATCCAGGCGCCTGGAAAGAAGAGGATCACGGCGCCGGGCACCACGATGCCATTGTAGAAGACGGTGATATTCCGCACGGATTCGGCAAAGAGAGCGAGGTCGCGCACTTTCCGCGAACGGAGATCTGCGAGCCAGACGCCGATCAGGCCCGCGCCCATGAGCGTCAAGCCGACCAGATGCGCAAAGCGGAGTAATGAATAGTTCATGCCGTCCTTCTCTGGTGTTGCATCGGCGTGCATGAGCATGCGCGCGTCGTGGGAAAAGAGGAAGCGAGGACGAGTGAAATAGGCCTCATCTTCGACTCAGTGGCGCGTTCGACTAGACGA
>JACRLS010000151.1:2946-5447 GCA_016235225.1 Nitrospirota bacterium
AGAAGGAATGAGCGGGGAGATTCTGAACTTCCGTTTGTGATCATAGGGATGGATCGTACAATGAAAATGTTCTGTTCACTCGTTACTACATCCGCTGACACGCAAACGTGCGGCTGAGGAGAGCTGTTGGCCTACGGCTGGAGGAGGTCATGACAAGCATGCTCGTGGTGGTTTGCGCCCTTGGGGCAGTGCATGACTGGCTCTAGCTTCCATTCCTCTCCTTCATCCGCACCGCCTCTGCGCTAGCGAGACGTTTCTCGTCGTTCGCGCAGTGCAGGCGCGACCGGCGAGAGGGGGAATGCCGAACGACCCCTCGGTGTTACTCGGGGTGGTGAGCTTGTCGAACCATGAACGCTGAACGATGAACGGGGATTTGGGGAAGGGAGCGGGGCGGGCGGGAAAGGCAAGCCGAGTCGAGCATCTCCTCTGTGCGTGTCGCGCCTTTCACGCACGTCGCGCCAGTCGCGCCGCAGGAGATACCTCTCTCGTTCCCGCCATCCGCCATCAGCTCTTTTCCCTCAACCTCAGCACTCAGTCCTCAGCACTCAGCACTTTCAAGAGCCATCCGCTACACGCCATTCGCCGCGGTATGGTATGCTGCGCACCACCATGAACACGGATACCTCACTGCAGAGTGAACTCGCCGCGGCGACGGCCCAACGGCGGACCTTCGCCATCATCAGCCACCCGGATGCGGGCAAGACCACGCTGACGGAAAAACTGCTGCTGTACTCCGGCATGATCCGCACGGCGGGCATGGTGCGGGGGCGCAAGGGCGGCAAGGTGGCGGCGTCGGACTGGATGGGCATGGAGCAAGAGCGCGGGATCTCGATCACCGCCTCGGCCATGCAGTTCCACTATAAGGACGCGGTGGTCAATCTACTCGATACCCCCGGCCACCAGGACTTTTCAGAAGACACCTACCGGACCCTCACCGCCGCGGACAGCGCCATCATGGTCATCGATGCCTCCAAGGGCGTGGAGGCTCAGACCCGCAAGCTGTTCGCTGTCTGCCGCCTCCGGCGCATTCCGGTGCTGACGCTGATCAATAAAATGGATTTGCCCGGGCGGCCGCCGCTCGACCTGATGACGGAAGTGGAGCAGGCGCTCGACATCCATGCCAGCGCGATCAACTGGCCGGTGGGATCGGGGAGTGAGTTTGTCGGGATCGTCCACCGCGCCGATGGCCTCGTGCACCTGTTCAGCAAGACTTCGCCGGGTGGGGCCACGAAGGCCGGTCTCGACGACTTCGCCCTGGCCGATCTGCCCCGCAGCGCCCGCGTGCCGCACGAGGTCGTCGCGCAGGTGCAGCACGACCTGGAATTGCTCGAGATCGCCGGCAATCCCTTCACGCGTGAGGCCTTATTGCAGGGCGAGGTGACGCCGGTCTTCTTTGCCTCGGCGCTCACGAACTTCGGCATCGAGAGTTTCTTGGACGCCTTCGTGAAGCTGGCGCCCAGTCCCGGCGCCAGACTGGCCGACGGGGTCGATGGGAGCGAGTTCTCCGTGGACCCGATCGAGACCCCCTTCAGCGCCTATGTTTTCAAGCTCCAAGCCAACATGAACCCGAAGCATCGCGACAGCACGGCCTTTCTCCGGGTCTGCTCCGGCCGCTTTGAGCGGGACATGGTGGTAAGACACCACCGTCTGGGACGTGAGGTCCGGCTCTCCAGGCCCCACAGCCTGGTGGCCCAGGAACGGAGCACGGTGGAGGAGGCCTATCCCGGCGATATCATCGGCATCATCAACCCGGGGCTGTTCACCATCGGTGATACCATTTCGTTGACCGGCGGATTCAATTTCAAGCCCTTGCCGCAATTCCAGCCGGAGATCTTCGCCCGCATCCGCCCGACCGATGTCGGCAAGCGGAAAGCCTTCGACAAAGGCATGTGGCAGATGGCGCAAGAGGGCACGGTCCAGATCCTCAGGAGCCTCAATGAGATGGAGTCACTGGTGGCCGCGGTCGGGCGGCTGCAATTCGACGTCCTGCAGTACCGGCTGCGCCACGAATACCGTGTGGAGACCGTGCTCGAGCCCTTGTCGTATACGTGTAGTTCCTGGCTGGACGGCGATCCCGACACCTTCGAGCCTCCCTCCACCTCGATGATCGTGAAGGATCAGCGCGATCGCATCGTGGTGCTGTTTGCGAGTGCCCTCATGAAGACCATCGCCCGTGATCGCAATCCCGCCCACACCTTGCGGGACATGGGGTAGAGTTGAAGATGGGAGCTGATGGCGATCGGAAGTGCTGAGGACTGAGTGCTGAGTGCTGAGGTTGGGGAAAAGAGCTGATGGATGATGGCGGGAAAAGAAGAGCTGATAGCGAATGGCGTATGGCTAGCGATGCGCGACAGGCGAGATAGGCGCGACTGGCGAGACGTGCGTGAAAGGCGCGACACGCACAGAGGAGATGCTCGACTCGGCTTGCCTTTCCCGCCCGCCCCGCTCCCTTCCCCAAATCCCCGTTCAGCGTTCATGGTTCGACAAGCTCACCACCCCGA
>JACRLS010000171.1 GCA_016235225.1 Nitrospirota bacterium
AGTCCGCGGAGGGGGAGAGCCGGTGGCGCCGTGTCAGAGCGTGGAGAAATCTTCAGCCTCAGGGCTTCTCGCCCGGCACCGGCAGGCCTTCCATCGCCATGATACGCAAGGCGTTG
This sequence comes from Nitrospirota bacterium, assembly GCA_016235225.1. Lineage (GTDB taxonomy): Bacteria > Nitrospirota > Nitrospiria > Nitrospirales > Nitrospiraceae > RSF151. Next base: position 117 of record JACRLS010000171.1, read on the forward strand.
GTGGTGGTACAGGGGCCGGGGCGTAGCGCGTAATCGAATCGTAGCGTACCGGCGGCGACGGTTTCCTGGAAATGTGCGTTCTCAAGCGTGGGGATCGCTTGCTGGAGATCCGCCAGTTCCAGATCGTGCGTGCTGATCAGGCCGAAGGCATTCGTCCGGGCGAGGGCTTGGATGTAGGCCCGGCTGCCGGACAGGCGTTCGCGATTGTTCGTGCCTTTGAAGATCTCGTCGATCAGGAAGAGGACCGGGGCCGTGGTCCGGTCGCGCGCGGCATCGAGAAGGCTCCGGAGCCGCTTCACCTCCGCGTAGAAATAGGAGAGGCCTGCCTCCAGGGAATCCGTGACACGAATGCAGCAGCTCACCCGTGCCCAGGTCCACTCGAAGTGGGTCGCGCACACCGGGGCTCCGGCCTGGGCCAGGCACACATTGATGCCGACTGTGCGGAGAAACGTGCTTTTCCCTGACATGTTGGAGCCGGTGATCAGGACGATGCGGCCCGTGCCTTGTAGCGCGAGGTCGTTGGTAACGCGGTGGTGATGGGGGATGAGGGGGTGCCCAAGCCCGGTGGCGTCGATCCGTGCGTTCTGGCCGTTCGGGGGCTTGGTTTCCCGCGTCGGCCAGACATAGTGGGGGTGCAGGAAGGCAAAGTTCGCCAGCGCGGAGGCGGCTTCAATTTCGGCCAGGCGATCGAACCACTGCGGCAGCTCGGCGGCCACGGCCCGACGCGCGAGCTCCAGGCGGTGAATGAACCAGAGGTCCCACGGCATGGCGGTGTTGACGAGCAGATGCACGAGCGGATGCGCGCGAAGGCTCAGGGCATTGCAGATGCGGGAGAGACGGCGCAGACACCACGAGGGCCGTCGGCCCGCGTGGAAGGGCGCGCACAGAGTCCGGAGCTCTTGCGCATGATGACAAGGGTGGTTTTCCAAGTGTCGGAAGACGGCCACGAGTCGGGCGAGTTCGTCCCGTAGCGTCATGGCACGGTTGAACAGATGTTCGGTGTCTCCCAGGAACCACAGGTACAGGAATACATAGAGGGCAAGGGAGAAAACCCAATAGGAGGGGAGTCCTGCGAAGAGGGCGGCGCCGGCGAGCCCCAGCGTGAGGATGGCCAGCAGGGCCTCCACCATGAGGAGCGTGAAAAGACCTGGAACTCCGACCGCATGGCTGAGCGCGCCTTGGATACGATGTCCGTCCAGTTCGGACGGGTGAACGAGGGTCGCGGAAAGCGTGAGCCGATCGCGAAAGCCTGGCAAGGGCCCCAATTCCTTAATGAGAGTGTGCCGTCGCGGCAGGCTGGGCAGGGGGGGAGCTTGCTCGATCACCCAGGATGTCAGCCGCTCGCGTCCCATGGTGGAGACCGTGGTGTCGAGGAGGCGGAGCAACGAGGCGGGGCCGGCGAGGTCCAGATCGCCGGCAAAGGGATGGTCCGCCGGGATGATGTGCTGGCGTTGCGGCAAGTCGTTCCAGGTCAGCGACAGTCTTGCAAGATGCTGCCGCTTGATCGTCTGCCAGTGCCGCAGGCGCTGCATCCGGGCTCCCAGCCTCCTATGATACCGGGCGACGATGAGGAACGTCAGGAACCGCGCACTGACCTTCTGCCCGGCGGCGAGCTGCCGGTCCGTTCGTCTGAGCAGGCGAGTGAGTGCCCGCGCCCGACTCTGTGAGTGATGGGGCGGTGTGGGAGTGCTCCCGGACATCTCACGGACCATACCCGCACACCCTTGAGGTCGTCAACCACCATGCCATCGGAATGGATAGAAGTCGCCGTGACCACAGAGCTCGATGCCGGGGAGCTGTTGAGCCGCCTGGAGGATCCCGATGTCACCGGGGCCTGGGAGCAGGAAGGGGCTGTTCGGCTCTATTGGCCGGCCGACAAATGGAATGGCGATGTGCTTGCACACCTGAAAACCGTGGTGACCGATCCAGCCGCCGTAGCCCCGCATGTCCTAGTTCAATCGATCCCGGCACAGGACTGGAATGCAATCTGGGCGCAGTCGGTGGCGCCGATTCGGATCGGTCGACGGATCATCGTTCGTCCGAGTTGGGCTCCGGCTGAGAGTGCCCCGGGGGATATCGAACTCATCTTGGACCCCAAGCAGGCCTTCGGCACCGGGCACCATGCGACGACGCAACTGCTGATCGAGTGGCTGGAGGAGAGGATTCAAGGGCGAGAGGGGGTGCTCGATATCGGGACGGGCAGCGGACTGCTGGCGATGGTGGCCCTTCGGCTGGGAGCCGAGACGGCGATCGGTTTCGATATCGATCCGGTTGCCATTGAGTGCGCCCGCGACTATGGCGCGATGAACAAGTTCGGGCCGGAACTGTCGCTCTGCATCGGCGACTTGGGCTTCGTACAAGAGATCCCCGCGACGACCATCGACCTCATCGTGGCGAATCTGGACCGGCGCACATTGCTGGAGGCGGTCAACGTGCTGGCTCCGTTCCTTGACCGCGGCGCCGTGCTTCTCGTGTCCGGCCTGTTGCGAGCAGATCGTGACGAGATCGCCCAGGCCTATGCGGCCGTCGGTGCGTCGGTTGGTCAGGTTCGGGAGCGGGAGGGGTGGTTGGCGATGGAATTACTGAAGGCGGAACCCTGTGAGGGATCGGACCGATGAGTCGGAAGAAAACATCGGCGAATCGCGCCCGAGTGCATCAGATCAATGTGTCCAACGGTGGGGTGCCCAAGCTCCCGGTTCCCGAGGCCCACGTGACTACCAACGGGCTGGCGGGGGATCGTCAGCGGAGTCTGACGGTGCATGGCGGGCCGGATCGTGCCGTGTGTCTGTTCTCGTTGGAACAGATCCAGGCACTCCAAGCCGAAGGCCATTCGATTGCCCCAGGGGCCAGCGGAGAGAATGTGACGCTGGATGGTCTTGAGTGGGGCAAGCTGAAGCCGGGCCATCGGCTCCGGATCGGCACCACGGTGCGGCTGGAGCTGACCAGTTACACGGACCCCTGCAAGTACAACGCACAATGGTTTACGGATCGGAACTTTAACCGGATCAACCAAAAGCGTCATCCCGGGTGGAGCCGTCTTTATGCCAGGGTGCTCGTCGGGGGGATCATCCGCACGGGTGACGCGGTGGTTCTGGAAGAGATAGGTTGAGGCTGCGAACTCCGAACATCTTCGTGACCGAACCAAACCTTAGCCTTAACCTCAACCTGCGAGGATGCGATGCCCCGCGTGCTTGAGCCCGAGCTGATGGATGATCCTGAGCAGGCTTTGGCTTATGCGCGTGCCAACTTCGAGCAAGGAAATAAACAATTTGTTCAACAATTCATCGATGCGAATGCTGATTTCCAATCCGGGCATATATTGGACCTCGGCTGCGGTCCGGCGGACATTCCGATCCGACTGATCCGGGCCCTGCCGACCTGCCAGGTGACTGCCGTCGATGCCTCAGAGCCCATGATCCGGCTGGCAACGGAGGCGGTCAACGCCGCGGGATTAGCGGATAAAATCAGCCTCCGGTGTGAACGGTTTCAAACCCTCTTGCTCGATGAACCGGCCGATGCCACGATCTCCAACAGTCTCGCGCATCATATTCCGAACCCACTCCAGTTTTGGTATCGGATCAAGCAACTGACCAAACCGGGTGGCGGCGTCCTCGTGATGGACCTGCTCAGGCCCGAGTCGCCCGAGGCGGCGCGGGCCATCGTCGAGCAATATGCGTCGAGCGAATCGCCCATCCTTCAGCGCGACTTTTACAACTCCCTGCTGGCTGCCTTTACGGAGGATGAGGTCGCGGCGCACCTGGCCGAACTGAATTTCAGTCGCCTGGTCATCGACGTCGTGGATGATCGCCATTGGGTGGTGAGGGGAAGGGTGTAATAGCCGGGTGCATGTGACTTATCGAAGACGGCCGAAGCAATCCCTTTGCTCCCGCACCCCGCACATCAGAATGTGCTCGGTGGACGGCCGCAGCCGGGATTGCCTCGGCCGTCTTTTTCACGCATTACCACTTGTGGCTGGTATCTTTCTCCTTCTCTTGGGAGAGGAAATGGCCGAGGGGCAGCTGGACCGGCTGCGGAAATTGCACAAGAAGGCGGCTCCTGCCCCGGTAGCTCCGGCGCCCATGGTGGAGATTCCGGCCGGCGAATTCTGGATGGGGGTCGATGGGACCATCGGCTTGGAGGACGAACGCCCCCGCCATCGGATCTGGCTCGATGCCTATTCGATGGACCGCTATGAGGTGACCACGAGGCACTATGCCGCATTTCTCTCGTCGACGGGGCGTGACGTTCCCTGGCTGTGGGAGACCGTGAATCTGATCGAGCACGGCGATCGACCCATCATCGGAGTGTCCTGGACCGATGCCGATGCCTATTGCCGGTGGGCGGGCAAGCGTCTGCCGACTGAAGCGGAATGGGAGAAGGCGGCGCGCGGGACCGATGATCGCGCCTACCCATGGGGGAACCAGTCGCCGACCGGGGAGCTTGATAATTTTGGCCTCGGCGCGCGATTCAGTTACGGGCAGACGCTCACGCCGGTCGGGCGATATGAGGGGGGGCAGAGTCCCTACGGGCTGCTCGATATGGCGGGGAATGTCTGGGAATGGGTGTCGGATTGGTACGAGGGCGCGTACTACGAGGCCAGCCCCGCTCGAAACCCGCAAGGCCCGGAGACCGGCCAACTCAAAGTGCTTCGAGGCGGGTCATGGTCGGAATTACCGAAATACCTGCTGACCTACGGCCGGTTCAAACTCGATCCCGCCACGCGCAACAGCTACGTCGGCTTCCGCTGCGCCAAGACTCTTGTAGGTCAAGAGTCATTGGTCAATGGTCAATAGTCCAGAGTCGAAAGTGTGGACAGAATTTCATCCCTTGCCGATTCTTACTCTTTCCGTTAACCGATGACCACTGACCATTGACGTCTTTTCCCTATCCCAAGTGCCTGACCATCCACTCCGCAAGTAACTGGACCATTCGAAGGAAATCCGGGCTCTTCGTGAACTGATGGTCGGCGCCGGGCAGCATCTCCATCTGCTTGTGGGCCGGCAAGGCTTCGAACAGACGTTGGCTCTGGTGGAGCGGCACATGCTCGTCCTTGTCTCCCTGCACGATCAGGGTCGGCGCGATGATGCGGGTGGCGGGCTCATAGGCGATCTGGCGGAGGCAGTCCTCATAGAAGGCATAGGCCAGCTTCACCCGGGCCGCTCCACCCATGAGGTTCGGAATCGTCCCGGTGTCCTTCCATCGTTGTAGTTCCTCTTCACCGAATTCGAGCCGCAACTCTTCGCCAAAGTCGACGACGGGACATTTCAGCGCCAGGCAGCGGAGGTCTCGTTGTTGAGCCGCCGTGAGGATGCTCACCAATCCACCGAAGCTCGATCCCATGAGGCCGAGTCGACCAAACTCCATCGTCTTCAGAAGATCGAGGGCGGCCAACGCCTGCCCGACGGCCAGCGTGGTCGTGAGGTGCTCGAACG
>JACRLS010000172.1:0-12534 GCA_016235225.1 Nitrospirota bacterium
TAGAACACCATTTCCGTATCCCCCGCCTGTTGCAGGCGGCGGATGGCTTCCTGCGCCGTGGCATCCTCGATCAGGGAGAAGAACTCCGTGGTCATGATGCCGCCGGCCGTGTCCTTGGGATACTTCAGCAGGTCGGCGACTTCGGTCGAATCCTCCGTGCGCATCAGCGTGAGGATTTCTTTCGACCGCTCATCGGGCAGAACGCCCAGGATGTAGGCTTGATCGTCCGGTCCCAGGTCTTTGAGCAGCCAGGCCGCGTCCGTGGCGGCCAAATCGGTCATGAGCTCCTGGATGCTGGCCGCATCCAATTCGCTCAGTACCTGCCCCCGCTGCGCCTCGCCCTTGACGAGCTCGAAGACCGTCCGCTTTTCCTTGCCCAGCGAGAGATGCTGAATGACCCGCGCGATGTCCGCCGGGTGCATGCGTCCCAGCATCTTGACCAGGTTGGTGATGGCGCCACGGCGAAGGAGGCGGCGGAAGGATTCCTGAACGACGTCGGCCTTGGCCTGGCTCCGGTCAGGCGACTCCTTCGGCAGCTCGCGCTCAGCAGTTCGTGGACGTTCAGGGGGTTGCATCGTTCTTCCAGGCTAGGGGCTATAGGTTATGGGCAATGGGGCAAAGCCCTCTGCTCTTGTCACCCCATGGCCTATAGCCGATCGCCTCTAGCCTGCCTCTCGTTCAGTACCCCAACTCCTCCAGCGCCCGGTCATCTTCGCGCCAGCCGGCGCGAACTTTCACCCAGAGCTGGAGAAACACTTTCATCCCAAACAGCCGCTCCATGTCCTGGCGGGCCTCCGTCCCCACGGCCTTCAACAAGGCCCCGCTCTTCCCCACCACGATGCCTTTCTGTGAATCCTTTTCGACAAAGATCGTGGCGGCGATGCGGGCCAACTTCCCCTCCTCCTTAAAGTCGTCGATCTCCACCGCCAGCGAGTAGGGAATTTCCTGCTGGGTCCGCAGAAAGAGTTTTTCCCGAATCAGCTCAGCCGCCAGCACACGCATCGACTGATCGGTCAGGGTGTCCTCGCCGAACGGGGCCTCGCCTTCCGGGAGGAACTTGACGGTCAGATCGAGCAGGCGATCCAGGTTGTCGCCGGCCTTCGCCGACAGGGGCACGATCTCGGTCCAGTCCAGGAGACGGCTGTAGTCGGCAATCAACGGGAGGACCCTGGCCTTGTTCACCAGATCCACTTTGTTGATCAGCAGAAAGGCCGGCCTCGGTGAGGCGTCCGTCACTTCCCGGACGTGTCGCAGGACGGCGCGGTCGCCGGCTTGAGGCGGGCCGGTGGCCTCGACCATGACGTAGAGCACGTCGGCCTCTTCCGAGGCCTCGATGGCGGTGCGGACCATCCGTTTGTTGAGCTCATGCCGGGGGCTATGGATGCCCGGCGTATCCAGGAGCACGATCTGCGCACCGGGCCGATGCACCACGCCCAGGATTCTCGACCGCGTCGTCTGCGGCTTATCCGAGACAATGGCGATCTTCTCTCCCAGCAGGGCATTGAGCAGCGTGGACTTGCCGACGTTCGGACGGCCGATGATGGTGACGGTTCCGGTTTTCATAGCTCCTTCGGAGAGGCAATGGGCAATAGGTAATGGGCGATGGGAATATTCATGGTTTCAAACTCCGCCCCATAGCCTATCTCCTATGGCCTATTGCCTTTTGGATCTTCCACAATCTGGTAGACCGTCTCGCCCTTCCGGACCAGGCCCAATCGCTGACGGGCCAACTCTTCAATCCGTGCAGGGTCACGCTCCAGGCCGCCCGCCTCTCGACGGAGCTGTTCGGTTTCGGTCTTCAGATCCTGGATCTCCCCGGTCAGCCTGTCCGCATGGTCACGCAGGTTCAGGTACTTGGGAATCCCCATTTCGTCGAAGAAAAATGAGGTCGCCAACACGACACCGAACACCAGCCCGATGGACAGGGTGATCAGCCGCGATCGCCGCCGCTGCCGCTCCACCGCGCTCCGCCGCGAATTCGGTCTCATGCCCTGCCCCACGCGCTACCGCCCGGCCTTGATCGCATCGCGGCCGGGATACGTGGCGCCGGCCCCCAGTTCGTCTTCAATGCGCAGCAACTGATTGTATTTCGCCACGCGGTCCGTGCGCGAGAGGGACCCGGTCTTGATGAGGCCCGTATTCAACGCGACGGCGATATCGGCGATCGTCGTATCCTCGGTTTCCCCCGACCGATGGGAAATCACGGCCGTATAGCCGGACCGTTTGGCCAGCTCGATCGCCTCCAGCGTCTCCGTGAGCGTCCCGATCTGATTCACTTTGATCAGTATGGAATTGGCCAGCCCTTCGCGAATGCCTTTTGCAAAAATCTCCACGTTCGTGACGAAGAGGTCGTCGCCGACGAGCTGCACCCGGGCGCCCAATTTCTCGGTCAACATCCGCCAGCCCTTCCAATCGTGCTCGCTCAGCCCGTCTTCGATCGACAGGATCGGATAGGAATCGACCAGTCGTCCATAGTAGCGGATCATCTCCTCGGAACTGCGGTTCGGCTGCTTCTCCGCCTCCAGCACATAGTGATTCTTGTCGTAGAACTCGCTGGCCGCGGCATCCAGCGCCAGCGCGATGTCGCGCCCGGGTTTGTAGCCCGCGCCTTCGATCGCTTCCATGATGAGCGTCAGCGCTTCCTCATTCGACCCCAAGTCGGGCGCGAACCCGCCCTCGTCGCCGACGGAGGTGGAACCGCCGCGCTTCTTCAGGACGGACTTGAGGTTATGGAAAACCTCCGCGCCCCAGCGAAACGCCTCGGTGAAGCTCTTCGCTCCGACCGGCATGATCATGAATTCCTGGATGTCGACGTTGTTGAGCACACGGGCGTTGACGCCGCCCAGATACCGGTAGAGCGGTTGGCCGGTCTCAGCCGCGGCCGCTCGCGCCACGGCGAGGGAGACGCCCAGGATCGCGTTGGCGCCCAGCCGGCCCTTACTCTTCGTGCCGTCCAGCGCGATCATCGCGCGGTCCACGCCGCACTGGTCCAGCGCCTCCATCCCGAGCAACTTGGGGGCAAGAGCTTTCTGGACATTGGCGACGGCCTTCGAGACCCCCTTACCCATCCACCGCTTTTTGTCCCCGTCCCGCAGCTCCATCGCTTCCTTCTCGCCGGTCGAGGCTCCCGACGGCACATCCGCCCGCCCTCTGGCCCCGCTCTCCAGCAACACCTCGACCTCAACCGTCGGATTCCCCCGCGAATACAAAATCTGCCTGGCCTTGATCTCCCTAATCTCGCTCATGCTCCCCCTCTCCGGCTGCTGAAAAAGGCCCCCAACTTCGTTCTCGGCTCGACAAAATCCTCAACGTACCCCAGAGGGTACGCCTCCGGTTTTCTCTCACCTGCGGCCTCGTTGGCTGCCTTTTTGAGCAGCCTGTCCGCCCGCAGTCAAATCCCCACCCCGATCACCGTCAGGGGATGGGGCTGGGTTGCCTTCGACTGCGCGCGTCGGCCGAGCACAGTCTCATCGTGCGCGTTCCGCGAGCAAAGAAGGCAGCTCAGACTCATTCGCTTTTTCCTCTTCGCCCTCTCCCCCCTGCTGACAGTCGGTGTCGGGGGACGGCAGGGCTGGTCTGACTGCGGCCGTCCAGTCGATTCTCTTCTCTGTCTATAGGCAGTAGCCAGGCTGCCGTTCACTGCGCGCGTCGAGGGAGCACTTTCCGAAGTGCGGCCTCCGCGAGCAAGAAGGGCGGCCTGGCTGCTGCCTATTCTCTTTCTGAGGCGCGCGCTCCGGGAGCAAAGGCCCAGCCCTGCCCCGTCCCCCGCTCTTATCCCCCGAGCTTCCGCTTCAGCAACTCATTCACCTTGCCCGGATTCGCCTTCCCCCCCGACGCTTTCATAATCTGTCCGACCAGGAAGCCGACGACTTGCTGTTTGCCTTCCTTGAACTGCGCCACTTGGGCCGGATTCTTGGCCAGTGCCTCATCGATCAGCACGCCCAACGCACTCTCGTCCGAGACCTGCGTCAGCCCCTTTTCCTGGACCAACTGCTCCGCCGGTTTTCCGCTCGCGTAGAACTCCGGAAAGAGATCACGCGCCACTTTCAGACTGACTGTGCCCGCCTCGACCAGTTTCAGCAGGCTCACCAGCCGTTCCGGTGTGACCGGCGAGGCCGCCACGTCAGTACCCGATGTATTGAGCTCGCGGAGCAGCTCCCCCATCACCCAATTGCTCACGGTTTTTGGCTGGGGAAACAGCGCGACGCAGGACTCAAAATAGTCGGCCACGGCCTTCGACGACGTCAACACCCCCGCATCATACTCGGGCAGCCCGAAATCCGCCACGAAACGTTTCACCCGCGCCGCCGGCAGCTCCGGCAGCGTACGCCGAATCTCGGCGATCCACTCGGCAGGGATCTCCACCGGCACCAGGTCCGGGTCGGGAAAGTACCGGTAGTCGTGCGCCTCCTCCTTGCTGCGCATGGTCGCCGTCATCCCGCGATCCGCATCCCAGAGCCGGGTTTCCTGCTGAATCGTGCCGCCCTCGCTCAAGACCTTGGTCTGCCGCTTCACTTCGTATTCGATCGCCTCTTTGACGAACTTGAACGAGTTGATGTTCTTCAGCTCGACCTTGGTTCCGAATTGTTGTTGTCCCACCGGCCGCAACGACACGTTGGGTTCGCAGCGCAGACTCCCCTGCTCCATGTTTCCGTCGCACACGCCCAGATAGACCAGCACATCCCGCAGGCCTTTCAAGTAGGCCACGACTTCATCGGACGAGCGCATGTCCGGTTCGGTGACGATTTCGAGCAGCGGCGTGCCGGCTCCTTCGAGATGGGCGCGCCGGATCCGGATTCGGTTCGCCGTCGCCCCGACGGTCACGTCCAGTGTGCCGTGTTCGCAGATCGGCGCTTCGTACTGGGAGATCTGATAGCCCTTGGGCAGGTCAGGATAGAAGTAATTCTTCCGCGCAAACCGGTTCGGCGTCCGAATCGTGCAGCTCAGCGCCAGGCCGGTGCGGACGGCCATCTCCACGGCCGTCCGATTGAGGACCGGCAGCGTGCCCGGCAGGCCGAGACAGACCGGACAGGTTTGTGTGTTGGCCGCCCGGCCGAAGACCGTCCCGCAGCCGCAGAACAGCTTCGACTGCGTCTGCAGCTGGGCATGGACCTCGAGGCCGATGACGGTCTCGTACTGGGTCACCCGTTCTTCTCGGAGGAGTAGCGTTCGCGTTCCCGACGCATCGCGTCGCGGCCGGCGTCCCAGGCCTCCGTCAGCATCGATTTCTTTTCCTGGACAAGATCCAAGCCCCGGTCCACGGCGCGATCCAATGCCTCACCGGCCTTGTCGGCCAGATCCTTCACGCCGTCTTCCGCCCGTCGCGCGTAGCCGCGCAACTGGTCGCGGGTCTCGCGCCCCGTTTTGGGGGCCAGGAGCAACGCGGCCGCCGCGCCGATCAACGCCCCGCTCAAGAATGCCAACCCCACCGCACCCGGTGAAAATCCCCGTTCATCCGCCATTGGACTGTCCTCCTTCCTGATGATTGCCCATCCGGTTTTTGACGAAAGCCGACGCGGCCTTGACCCCGGCGACCATGCCGGCGAGATTCATGAGCAAGCCTCCGCCCGCATTGCGCACGGTCTCGTGGACTTCCTGCACGGTGTCCCCCACCGCCCCGATCGCGTGGAGGAAGCTGGACGCATGCTCCACGCCGCCGCGAGTCCGATCCGCCAATTCGTTCACATTTACCGTCATCTCCCGCAGCTCTTTCAGCAAGCTCGGCAGCTCACGATTCATCTGTGCGAGTAACTGTTGCGATTCCTGAATGGTCCGCTTCAGTTCGACCAACGCCGGGACCAGAAATCCGACCAGCACCGCAAAGGCGATGGCGACGAAAATGGCAGCGATCTCGACGATCATAAGGCCCTCCGTGAAGAGCGAGTAGTGCGAAGTGTGGAGTTCTCCCGAAAGATTCAATCCGTCTGGGTCTGGATATTCTACCCCTCACTCCTGACTCCTTACCACTTACTTATGCACGTACCACCGCTTTTTTCGTTCTCCAATCCGTCGCCTGTTCGTACGCATGGGCGGCCCGGAGGATGGTCTCCTCCTCGAACACCCGGCCGATGAGCTGGACCCCGATCGGGAGCCCCGCCGCGCTGAACCCACAGGGTACCGAGATGGCCGGAAGCCCGGCCAGATTGACCGAGATGGTATAGATGTCCGACAGGTACATCTGCAGCGGATCTTGCAGCTTCTCCCCCAGCTTGAAGGCGGGGGTGGGGGTCACGGGCGTCACGATCAGGTCGACCTCCTTGAACGCCGCGTCGAAGTCCTGCTTGATGAGCGTTCGGACTGCCTGCGCCTTCCCGTAGTAGGCGTCATAGTAGCCCGCGCTCAGCGCATAGGTACCCAGCATAATCCGGCGTTTGACTTCGGAGCCGAAGCCCTCTTGCCGCGTCTTCAGATACATGTCCGCGAGATTGACGGCCTGCTTCGAGCGCAGGCCGTACTTCACCCCGTCGTAGCGGGCCAGATTGGAGCTGGCTTCAGCCGTGGCGATGAGATAGTACGTGGCCACCGCCGCATCGGTCCGGGGCAAGCTGATCTCTTTGATCTCACCGCCGAGGGTCTTCCACTCCCCGATCGCCGCTCGCACGGCCTGCTCGACTTCCGGATCGAGTCCCTCGGCAAAGTATTCCCGGGGCACGCCGAACCGCAGCTTTTTCACATCCTTCTTCTTCAGCGCTCGAAGATAGTCCGGCACCGCCACGTTCGCTGAGGTCGAATCCCGTTCATCGTGGCCGGCCAACACGTTCATCATCAGCGCCGCATCGGTCACGCATTTGGTGATCGGACCGATCTGATCCAGCGAGGAGGCGAAGGCCACCAGGCCATAGCGCGAGAGCCGCCCGTAGGTCGGCTTGAGGCCCACCACGCCGCAAAAGGCCGCCGGCTGCCTGATGGAGCCCCCCGTGTCGGACCCCAGGGCTGCGGCACATTCATCGGCCGCCACTGCCGCCGCAGATCCCCCGCTGGACCCTCCCGGCACATGCGCGAGATTCCAGGGGTTGCGGCTGGGACCGAAGGCCGAATTTTCGGTCGAGGAACCCATCGCAAACTCGTCGAGATTCGTCTTGCCGAGCAGCAGTGCGCCGTTGGCGCGCAGCTTCGCCATGACGGTCGCATCATAGGGCGGCACGAACTGCTCGAGCATCCGGGATGAGCAACTCGTCCGCACCTGATCCGTACAGATGTTGTCCTTGACGGCCAGAGGCATGGCCATCAGGGGAGCGGTCTTCCGCCACGACTTCAGCTTCTCATCCAGAACCCCGGCGTCCGCCGCGGCCGACTCCTTGAGGGTCGTCACGTAGGCGCGCACTTTGGGCTCGACTTGATTGATGCGCAGGAAGTAGGCGCGCACGATCTCCGCAGCGGACACCTCACCGGCGGTAAACTTCTGTTGCAGTTCGTGAAGGGTCAGCTTATGGAGGGACATGGGTGAAGCAGTGAGGCGTGATCAGTGACGAGTGACGGGGTGAAATCTTTCGGAGGAGATTGCTCTGCTCGTTACTTGTCACTTGCCGGTGATCCGGTTCTTGTCATCCACTCGGATGATCTTGGGGACGTGCCGCTTGATCTCCTCCTCGCTATAATACTCGTAACAAAAGATAATGATCTGATCGCCGACGGCGCCCTTGCGCGCGGTGGGCCCGTTCAGCACAATCTCCCCGCTCCCGCGTTTGCCGGCCATCGCATAGGTGGTGAAGCGCTCGCCGTTATTGAGGTTCGAGATGACGATCGCCTCATAGGGCAGAATGCCGGCCGCCTCCAGTAGATCTTCATCCACGGTGAGGCTTCCCTCGTAGTCCAGGCAGGCCTCCGTCACGGTCGCGCGGTGGATCTTGGAACGCAGCATTTGTCGGAACATGTCTTACCCCCGTGACGCGTGACGCGTGACGCGTGATGCGAAACGCACCATGCAGCCTTCCAACAACTTGTCACCCGTCACTTGTCACCTGTCACTTAGCTTAGGTGATAATTTTCGGCACGCCAAAGAACCCTTCATCCGGCTCAGGCGCATTTGCAATCGCCCGGTCGACCGGCAACGAGGGTCGGACGACATCGTCTCGAAACGCGGTCACCCGGCCCAACACCGTCGCCGTCGGTTCGATCCCTGTCGTGTCCAGGGTCTTCAGTTGCTCGACATAAGATAGGATGGAGCTCAACTGGTTTGCAAACATCTCCTTCTCGGTTTCGGAGGTGTCCAGCCGGGCCAGCCGGGCCACATGTTCGACTTCTTTTCGGGACAGCGCCATGTCGGAGGTAGTCTAAAAGTCAGGGGCCTAAAAGTCAAAAGGTCTCGGGCCTCAAGCGAGCTTGAGACCCTCAGAATTTCAGACCCTTAGGCGTTGGACGGGAGGAGGCGAGCTATTCGACCGTGACGCTCTTCGCCAGGTTTCTGGGCTTATCCACGTCGCAGCCTCGCAGAACGGCCACATGGTAGGCCAGCAACTGCAAGGCTACCGTAAAGAGGATCGGGGTCAGGACCGCCGGCACATCCGGCACAGTGAAGACCGAGTCGGCCGCCTTCCCCAGCTCTCGCTCGCCTTCCGTGACGAACGCGATCACGGGAGCCCCCCGGGCTTTGACTTCCATGAGGTTGCTGACGGTCTTCTCATACAACCGATCCCTCGGCGCCATCACGACGACGGGCATATCCTTGTCGATCAGCGCGATCGGCCCATGCTTCATCTCGCCGGCTGCGTACCCTTCCGCGTGGATATAGGAGATCTCCTTGAGCTTCAAGGCCCCCTCCAGCGCGATCGGATAATTGATCCCTCGCCCCAGATAGAGGAAGTTCCGCTTGGTGTGATACCGCTTCGCCATGGAGACCAGCTCGGCCTCCCGCCCTAACACGCGCCGCACCAGAGCCGGCAGCATGACGAACCGCTCGAGCCACGCCTTGCCCTCCTCGGCCGTGATGGTATTGCGCATCCGTCCGAGATGCAGCGCCAGAAGGTACAGCGCCGTGAGCTGCCCCGTAAAGGCTTTGGTGGAGGCGACCCCGATTTCAGGGCCGCAGTGCGTATACAGGACATCATCGGACTCCCGGGCCAAGGTGCTGCCGACCACGTTGACGATGGAGAGCACCCGGGCGCCCCGCCGCTTGGCTTCCCGCGCCGCCGCGAGGGTGTCGGCCGTTTCGCCGGATTGCGAGATCGTGATGAACAAATCGTCCTTCTCGACGAGCGGGTCCCGGTAGCGGAACTCCGAGCCGATGTCCACCTGCACCGGCACCCGAATCATCTCTTCGAAGAGATACTTCCCGACAAGGCCCGCGTGCCAGGAGGTGCCGCAGGCCACGATCCAGATCTTGCCCGCTCGAGCGAACTGCTCCTTGGTCATCGTGACGTCGGGCACATCGGCCTCGCCCGTCTCGAACGAATACCGCCCGCGCAGGGTGTCCAGAATCGTCTGCGGCTGCTCGTGGATCTCTTTCAGCATGAAATGGGGATAGCCGCTCTTTTCCGCGGCGTCGGCATCCCAGGTCACCTGGGACACCGGTCTCGTCACCGGCTTGCCATCGGCCAGCATGACCTCCACGCTGGACTTCGTGACGACGGCGATGTCGCCCTCCTCCAAATACGTCACGTCACGGGTATGCGTCAGCATCGCCATGACGTCGGAGGCGACAAATGAGGCGCCTTTATGCTGGCCGATGACGAGCGGGCACCCGGAACGGGCCACCACCATCTTGTCGGGCTCTGTTTCGCTGAGCGCGGCAATCGCGTAGCTCCCACGAATTTCGCTGGTCGCCACGCGAACCGCTTCCACGAGGCGCAGCCCTTTCTTGAGATGGCTGCTGATGAGGTGGGCCACCACTTCCGTGTCCGTTTCCGATTCGAACTCGTAGCCGTCCTTCTGGAGCTGCTGCCGAAGCGCAAGATAGTTCTCAATGATGCCGTTGTGCACGAGCACGCAGGGCCCTGACCGATGCGGATGTGCGTTTGCCTCCGATGGCTTCCCGTGGGTCGCCCATCGGGTGTGTCCAATCCCGGCTTCGCCGGTGAGCCCCCGCTCGCGCAGCGACTTCTCCAGATTGGCCAGCTTGCCGACACTCCGTCGCACCTCAATCTTCTTGCCTTGCAGGACGGCGACCCCGGCCGAGTCATAGCCCCGGTACTCGAGGCGCCGGAGTCCTTCGATCAGAATCGGCACCGCCTCTTCATGGCCTACATATCCGACAATGCCACACATGCTGCTCTAGCTCCTCGCACGATTTTTAGCCTGATTGCTCTTTGAGACAGATGCTCGTTTCTTCGTGACGCGTGACGCGTCACGCGTCACGCGATCGGATTTCTCTCCACGTTTCACGTTTAACGTTTCACGATTCACGCCTGTTTGCAACGCCCGTCGTTTTTCCGCCCAACCCGGGATCGTCACTTGCCGAGCCCGTGCCACCACCAAAGCATCCGCGGGCACCTCGTCCGTGACGCTCGACCCTGCCGCCACAATGGCGCCGCGCCCCACCTTTACCGGCGCGATGAGCTGCGTATCGCTTCCGATAAAGACACCGTCCTCGACCACGGTTTCAGACTTCTTGAATCCATCATAGTTGCAGGTAATCGTGCCGGCCCCGATGTTGACGTCCTTGCCGATCTTCGCATCGCCCAGATAGCTGAGGTGGTTGGCCTTTGACCCTTCACCCAGCTCGGTTTTCTTGATTTCGACGAAATTCCCGACTTTCGCCGACCGCCGCAGCACGGTGCCCGGCCGTAGGTGCGCAAAGGGCCCCACTGTGGTGTGGTCCTCCAATCGCGCCTCGCGCAGCACGCAGCTATCTTGAACCAGTACGTGTTGCCCGAGGACGCTGTCCGTCACCCGACTGTGCGAACGGATCACGCAATCCTCCCCGATCGTCGTGCGGCCCTCAAGCGTGACATGGGGATGGAGGACGGTATCCCGCCCGATCTCGACCCCATGGTCGATCCATGTGCTGTCCGGATCGATCATCGTCACACCGGCTTCCATCCATCGGTCGCACAGCCGGCGGCGGATCACCCGCTCGGCAGCGGCTAACTGCTGGCGCGTATTGATACCCATGCCTTCATCGACGTCGGAAGCCGCGAGGGCACAGACCCGGAGGCCCCGCTTCACCGCCATCTCGATGATATCGGTCAGGTAGTATTCCTTCTGCGCATTCTTGGGCTGGAGTTGATCGAGCGCCTCGAAGAGAAAGGGGCCGTCGACAACGTAGGTCCCGACGTTGATCTCGGTAATCGACGCCTCGGCGGCCGTCGTGTCTTTATCCTCCACAATGCGGAGGACGTCCCCCTCATTGCTGCGCTCGCGAGTCCGCACCACACGACCATAGCCGGTCGGATCCGGCAGATTCACCGTCAGCAAGGTCACCGCGGCGTCTTCACACGCATGGAGCTTCAGCAAGGCCTGGACGGTGTGTTCGGAGAGCAGCGGGGTATCGCCGTTCAAGATCAGGTAGCTGCCCGCCGGGCCGCCCGCCATCTGTTTGAAGACGTCTCGCGCCTGCATCACGGCATGGCCTGTTCCCAATTGCTGCGCTTGCACGGCGAATTGCACAGGCACGGGATGCGCATCACGTGTCCCATTGGTCCGGCCCTGTGCCGGCTCCAAGAGCGACTGCAGCCGCTCGCGACTCGCCGTCGCAGCGCCATGCGCCTCCACGACCGACTTGACCTGCTCGCCCTGATGGCCCACCACCACCACCACGCCACGATTCGTCAGACGCTCGGCCAGATCGACGACATAGAGCACCATAGGACGGCCCGCAATCGGATGGAGCACCTTGCCCAGTTTGGAGTGCATGCGCTTGCCGAGACCGGCCGCCATCACGATCGCACCGATGCTCTTCGAGCGAGTCTCGCTCCCCTGCCGGCCCATCTCGACCGGCGATGCGGATTCCAGGACCGAGCGAGCCGTCCGCGTCGTCATCTGATCGGCACCTCCACCGCAAGGGGCCTCGTCGGCTGTGCCCCGGGAGCCGGCTGCATCACCGCGCCCGTCGACCCCGTCGGAGTGTACAGCCCGCCCGAGACAATGAGCTTCATCGCTTCTTCCACGCTGAGATCCACCGGCGTCACCTCCTGTTCCGGCACCAGCAGGAAATAGCCGGAGGTCGGATTGGGCGACGTGGGCACATAGACGTTCAACAGCGTATCCGTAGTGAACTGCTGCAGATCCCCTTGCGTCACGCCGGTCACGAACGCAAAGCAATAGTGTCCGTTCTTGGGAAACTGGATCAGCACCACTCGATTGTACCGTTCACGGTCTTTGAAGGACAGGATGTCCATCATGGACTTCAAGGTCGAATAGATGCCGCGCACGACGGGCACCCGATCCAACGAATCCTCCCAGACCTTCACGACCCGGCGACCGATAAAATTTGCCGCCAGCAGACCGACCAGAAAAACGAGCAAGACCAGCGTGACGATGCCCAAACCGGGAATATAGTAGGCTGGAGTCAAATACCGGCTGACAACATCGCCTAATATTCCATCGACCGTTACGAATAGAGTCTTGAGTATTAAAATGGTCCCCCACAGGGGGGTG
>JACRLS010000172.1:12566-14357 GCA_016235225.1 Nitrospirota bacterium
GAGGGTTTTCACGGGGCGATTCTCAACGTTTCGTCATGATACAGGCTTTACCCTGGTGCCGCAAGCTTTTCTTGCTATTTTCAAGCACTTGGACTAGCATGCACCAATTTTTGTCCGGTCATTTTTGACGTGAAACAGGGGGCAAAACAGGGGGGGACCGGACGGGGGATTTTCATCACCGGCGAGGGGGTGGAAGGGAGTGGAAAAACCACCCAGCTTGCCCGCTTGGCGACTTCCCTCCGGACGCTCGGGTACGAGGTCCTGGAAACCCGGGAGCCCGGGGGAACCCCCTTGGCTGAACAGATCCGGACCGTCCTGTTGAACCGGACGGTCGGCACATCCGCTACACAGACTGCCCCAGTCCTCCCCTGGTGTGAAGCGCATTTGGTACTGGCCGCACGGACACAGCACGTGGCGCAGGTCATCCGCCCGGCGCTCCGGCGCGGGGCGATCGTCATCTGCGACCGGTTCGTGGATTCCACCCTGGCCTACCAAGGATACGGACGAGGCCTTTCCGTCCCCGTCTTGCGCCGCCTGAACACCCAGGCCACGGAGGGACTGGCCCCGGATCTCACGCTCCTGTTCGATGTATCCGTACGCATCGGGCTGGCGCGCCGACGAAAAGGACGGCTGGAAGAAACGCGCATCGATCGGGAAAACCGGCACTTTCATGAGAAGGTCCGGCGCGGCTTTCTGGCGCTCGCAGCACGCGTACCACGTCGATTGAAGGTCATCGACGCTCGACAGCCTCCCCATGCTGTCAGCGACGTGGTCGCCGGGTTTGTTGAACAGTTACTACGCAAGAAAAGAAAGCCGTCAAGTTCGAAAGCAAAAAAGTCAGCTTTGATGACTCCGTAATGACTCGTCACTTGTCACTGATCACTCGTCACTCATCACCGGTAAGTTCATGCCCTTCACAGACATCGTCGGCCATGAGAGACCGATTGCATTCCTGAAGACCGTGCTCCGACACGGCCAACTCGGTCACGCCTATCTGTTCTACGGCGCGGACGGAATCGGAAAACGACAGGTGGCCATCCGGCTCGCACAGACGCTCTTGTGCGAGCACAACATCGACGGAGCCGGGACTGACTCATGCGGGGCTTGTCGCGGGTGCTCGCAAGTCGAAGCCCGCACCCATCCGGATTACCTCCTCGTCGAACCGGACCCCGAACAGGCCACGGTGCAAATCAAGATCGAGCAGATCCGTGAGCTGGAATCCCAGGTCGTCTACCGGCCGTTGATCGCCCCAAGCAAGGTGTTCGTCATCGACGAGGCAGACCGGCTGACGATCGGCGCGGCCAACGCTCTGCTCAAGACCCTAGAGGAACCGCCGACCCATGCGCTCTTTCTCCTGGTGACCAGCCGGATCGACGCCTTACCGGCGACGATCCGATCACGCTGCCAGCGGCTGCGGTTCGCCGCTCCAAGTCAGGAGCAAGTACGTCGCACCTTGTCGACGCGCCTTGGATGGTCCGCCGCCGATGCCCAGTTCGTCACCATGCTGACCGAGTCCCGGATCGGCCAGGCTTTGAAGGTGGACCCGGCATCTTTGAGAACGCAACAGGACGAATTCTGCGCACTCGCTACGGCGCGAGCCCTGCAATCTCCAGCCTCCATACTCACCATCGCCGAAACGCTCCATCGAGCCGATCGTGCCACTGACGCCCTCACCTGGCTCGCCAGATGGGTGCGCGACCTGATCCTGATTCGCACCGGGGCCGAAGCCGACTTACTCGTGAACCAGGATCGCCGCCCGGCCTTGGAACAGGGATTGCGCTCCGATCAACT
>JACRLS010000190.1 GCA_016235225.1 Nitrospirota bacterium
GCGATACTGCTTGTTCTGAATGTGCCGCACTTCGATCCCCGTCTCATCTTGCAGGACATAGCTGAGGAGCCCGTTGTCGGGGGCAAGAAAGTGGTAGCGGTTCGTCGTGACGAGCAAGGGCTTTCGCGCTGATCCCACGCCGGGATCGACGACCGCCACATGGACGGTGCCGTCGGGAAAATAGCGATAGCAGGCTTTGAGCAGGTAGGCCGCTTCCTCCACCTGATGAGGCGTCACGTGATGGGAGAGGTCCACAATCGTGGTTTGCGAGTTGATCCCCAGGATGACGCCTTTCATGCTGGCGACAAAGTAGTCGCGATCGCCGAAGTCGGTCAGGAGTGTGATGAGGGAAATGGCAGCAGGCATGATCAAGGACAGTGATGCGTGATGCGTGATGCGTGATGCGCCAAGAAATTGTCTCTGTGAAGAGAGAGGCCCATGACGCTCTGTATGCAGAATGCCTTACGCATGACGATTCACGGGTGACGCATCACGGCCTTTTAAGCTTCTTCGAAGCGGATTTCGAGGACTTCGTATTCGGCGACGCGGGCAGGCGTCTGGACCTCCACAAAATCGCCCACCCGCTTCCCGATCAGAGCTCGTCCCACGGGTGATTGCACGGAGATCTTGCCGTCCTTCAAGTCGGCTTCGTCCTGTCCAACCAGCATGTATTGTTTCTTTTGCCGCGACTCGGATTCGATGACGACCACGGTTGCGCCGAACACGATGGTCTCGCTGGTGCGATTGGCGATTTCGATGATCCGCGCATCTGCCAGCTTCCCTTCGAGCTCTTTGATCCGGGACTCGATGAAACCTTGCCGCTCCTTGGCGGCATCGTACTCCGCGTTCTCGCTCAGATCGCCGTGGGAGCGGGCCTCGGCAATGTCTCCGATCACTTTCAGTCGCTCCACCTTCTTGAGTCGATCGAGCTCCGCCCGCAATGCGTCATAGCCCTTCTTGGTAATCGGTGTCGGCATTCGTCCTCCAAACTACAACGCTGAACTGTGGACGCGGCCTTCGGCGGGGTCAGGCCGCCCGGAGCTTGTCCCTCGACCAGGCTCGGGACCCTGAGTCCATCGAAGGGCCGAGGGGCGGAACGATGAACGAGGAACAAAGAGGAGCTTGGTCAGTCCTCCGACCACCTTCTTCGTTCAGCGTTCATCATTCATCGTTTTGCACTTCCTGTGCCGTGGTACTCCTGGAGAGACCGGATGGACAATCCCTTCTTCCCCATGGCCTCGATGCCCATGGTCGCCGCCTTGGCGCCCGGCATGGTGGTGAAATACGGGAGGCCTTTGCGCAGCGCCTCGAGGCGAATCGAGGCCGAATCGTCATGCGAAGCCTTGCTTCCGACGGTGTTCACCACGAGCGCAATCTCTCCGTTCTTGATGTGATCCACGAGGTGCGGGCGGCCTTCCTTCACTTTGTTGACGGCTTGGACCTCGATCCCCTGGTCACGAAAGAACGCGGCGGTGCCCTTGGTGGCTTGCACGCGGAAGCCCAAACGAAGCATCCGGCGCGCGATGTCGAGGGCCGCGGATTTGTCGCGATCCTTTACGCTGATGAGAATAGTGCCGCCGGTCGGGAGCGTGACGCCGGCCGCCGCCTGGGACTTGGCAAAAGCCCAGCCGACGTCCTGGTCGATGCCCATCACTTCGCCCGTCGACTTCATTTCCGGCCCCAGGAGCACATCGACCCCTGGAAATTTGGTGAACGGGAACACGGCTTCTTTCACGGCCACATGGGTGATCGGTGGGACCTCCAAAAACCCCAGGTCGGGCAGCGACCGACCCAACATGACCTTCATGGCCAGTTTGGCCAGCGGCACGCCGATGGATTTGCTGACAAAGGGAACGGTGCGCGACCCGCGAGGATTCACTTCCAGCACATAGAGGACGCCGTGCTTGACGGCGAACTGGATGTTCATCAGTCCGACGACCTTGAGGTCCCTGGCCAGTTCGACGGTCTGGCGTCGGATCTCCGCGATCATCGACGAGGTCAAGGAATAGGGAGGCAAGGAGCAGGCGGAGTCGCCGGAATGGACTCCGGCTTCCTCAATATGTTCCATGATGCCCGCCACGACGACGTGGGTGCCGTCCGCAATGGCGTCCACATCGACCTCGATCGCATCTTCGAGATACTTGTCGATCAGGACCGGATGGTCGGGCGAGGCCTTGACTGCCGTGTCCATGTAATGGAGCAGTCCGTCGCGATCGTAGACGATCCGCATGGCTCGGCCTCCCAAGACATAGGAAGGGCGCATCATCACCGGGTAATGGATGGACTCCGCCACACGAAGGGCTTCGTCGACGGATCGGGCCATCCCGCTCTCGGCCTGTTTCAGGCCGAGACGAACCAGCAATTCCCGGAACCGCTCTCGGTCTTCGGCGCGATCGATCGCGTCAGGACTGGTGCCCAGGATGCGGACACCGGCCCGTTCGAGAGGGAGGGCTAATTTCAAGGGTGTTTGTCCGCCGAACTGGACGACCACGCCAAGGGGCTTTTCACGCTCCACAATGGCCAGAACGTCTTCCTCCGTCAGCGGCTCGAAGTAGAGACGGTCGGACGTATCGTAGTCCGTGCTGACCGTCTCGGGGTTGCAGTTCACCATGATGGTTTCGACGCCTTCTTCACGAAGGGCCATTGCGGCGTGCACGCAGCAATAATCAAACTCAATGCCCTGGCCGATGCGGTTGGGCCCACCCCCTAGAATCATCACCCGACGCCGATCCGTGGGGCGGGATTCGCATTCGCGCTCGTACGTCGAATAGAGATAGGGCGTGTGCGCTTCGAACTCGGCGGCGCAGGTGTCCACGCGTTTGTAGGTCACGCCTCCGGTGGTTCCAGCGGGTGCCGCCTGTTGGCGCCAACGCCGGACTTCAATCTCGGTGGTGCCGGTCAAGGCGGCAATCCGCCGGTCGGAAAAGCCCAGGCGCTTTGCCTGCCACATGAGGGAAGTGCTGAGTGCTGAGTGCTGAGTATCGAGTAGCGGATGAGACGCGGAACGGAGCTGGGCTTCGAAGTCGACAAGTTGCTGGAGCTGATCCAGAAACCAGGGATCGACCTTGGTGCAGTCAGCCAGTTCCTTCACCGAAAACCCGGCACGGAGCGCATCGGCGAGATGCCAGAGACGGTCCGGATGGGGAGCGCGCAAGACCGTCTTGATGGATTCTTTGGCGTTGACGCAGGCCGCGTCCGACGGGGTCAATCCGTCCAAGGCGGACAAGGACACGAGACCGTAGCGATCGACCTCCAACGACCGAATGGCTTTTTGCAGAGCCTCCTTGAAGGTCCGGCCCATCGCCATCGCCTCCCCGACCGATTTCATCTGTGTCGTGAGCGTCGGATCGGACCCGGGGAACTTTTCGAAGGCAAAGCGTGGCACCTTGACGACCACGTAGTCGATGGAAGGCTCAAAGGCCGCCTTGGTGACCCGCGTAATATCGTTTGTGAGTTCGTCCAGCGTATAGCCGACGGCGAGTTTCGCCGCGATCTTGGCGATGGGGAAGCCCGTGGCTTTGGAGGCCAAGGCGGAGCTGCGAGAGACGCGGGGATTCATCTCGATGATGACCATCTCGCCTGTGTCCGGATGAATGCCGAACTGGATGTTGGAGCCGCCGGTATCCACCCCGATTTCCCGGATGATACGGATGGCCGCATCCCGCATGACCTGATATTCCTTGTCTGTCAGCGTCATGGTGGGGGCGACGGTGATGCTGTCGCCGGTGTGCACGCCCATGGGATCAACGTTCTCGATCGGGCAGACAATGACGACATTGTCCTTCAGGTCGCGCATGACCTCGAGCTCATATTCCTTCCATCCGAGGACCGATTGTTCGACCAACACTTGTCCGACCGGGCTCATGGCCAATCCCCAGTCGATCATGCGTTCGTATTCTTCACGATTGTACGCGACATTGCCGCCGGTCCCGCCGAGCGTGAAGGACGGCCGCACGATCACCGGGAATCCCCCGATCGCGTCGAGAGCCTGGGGCGCCGCCTGCCGGTTGGTCACCATGACGCTCGCCGGGACTTTGAGACCGATCCGGGCCATGGCTCGCTTGAAGAGGTCGCGGTCTTCAGCCTTCACGATCGCCTCATAGGAGGCGCCGATCAGCCGGACCTTGTATTTCTCCAGCGTGCCGCGTTTGGCGAGGGCGACGGCCGTATTGAGAGCCGTCTGGCCGCCCATGGTCGGCAGGATGGCATCGGGCCGTTCCCGCTCAATGACCTGTTCGACGACGTCCGGCGTGATCGGCTCGACATAGGTGCGGTCGGCCAGCTCGGGGTCCGTCATGATCGTGGCCGGATTGCTGTTGATCAGCACGACCCGGTAGCCCTCCTCCCGAAGCGCTTTACAGGCTTGCGTGCCCGAATAATCAAACTCGCAGGCCTGGCCGATGACAATGGGCCCGGACCCGATCAGGAGGATGGTTTTGATGTCGGTGCGTTTCGGCATGGGCGTTTTGGCTATGGGTGATAGGCTATGGGCGATAGGCTCAACCGGTTCTGTCTGTTCATCTATGGCCCATAGGCCACGAGTCTTATCCTGCTTTTGGCATAGGTCCGAACGCCGGAACGTCGTGTTTCTCCGACGGGGGCGTTGGCGTGCCGGACGGATGATAGAACCGCAAGGCGTCGGGAATCCACGCTTCAATCTGATTGATACGAGTGATGTCCGACGGGTGCGTCGAGAGAAACTCCGGAATCGCGGCCGCCGAGCGGAAGCACAGCTTGCCGATCATGTTGCGGGGACACCCGCTCATCCGTTCCCAGAACGGCACCGCCTCATGCGGGTCGTAGCCTGCTGAGGCCATCAGGCGCAAGCCAATCAGGTCGGCCTCGGATTCCTGCTTCCGGTTGAAGGGCAAGGACACGCCGATCCCGTAGGCGCTTTGGAGCCCCTGCACCACATCGGGCCGGACGGCGCCGGCGGCCGCTCCCGCCATCGCACCCAGTTGCGCGATCTGCTCGAGGACGCTTCGGCTCATGCGTTCCGCGCCATGTCGTTGGAGCGCATGAGCGATCTCATGGCCCATGACGGTGGCCAGCCCGGCCTCCGTCTGCGTGACTTTCAGAATGCCCGTGAACACCGCGACTTTGCCGCCCGGGAGACAGAAGGCGTTGATCGTTTGATCGTCGTGGATGACGGCAAACTCCCAGTGATACTCCGGCTTGTTGGCGACGTCCGCGATGCGCCGTCCGACGCGATTGATCAGCTCGTTCACCTCGGGGTTGGCTGCCAGGGGCGCCTGCCGGAGGACTTCGCGAAACGCGCGGACGCCCATCGTGATTTCCTTGTCTTCTGAAATGAAGATCAGCTGGTCGCGGGCTGTGCCGGGGGCGCGATAGCAGCCTGTCAGCGACGAGAACATGCTGAGGGCCGAGGCGGCGCCGAGGGCGGTCCAGATGCCGAACGCGCTCTTGAGCCCGAGCGCGATCGCCGCGCGCCGTCCCACCGGCGTGGCGAAGAATTTGTTGATCTGTTGATTCGTTGATTGGCTCATTGCAGGATCATGTTGTTCGAACAATCTATCAATCATTAAATCATCAATTCACTAAATTCCCATTACGGCATCCACAGATACATGAATTGCGGAGTGCCCCCCTTCACCAGCGCGAGCAGATCAAACCCGTTCAACGGGGAGGAGCCGAAGGGTCCGGAGAAGAGCGAGGCATAGATGTTGGGGCGATACTCTCCAGGGCGGCGGTAGCGCACAATTTTCGCGTCGCTGAGGCCTGCTTCCTGTTTGGCGAGGGTCATCGCGTCATCCAAGTAGCCGATGCCATCAATCAGGCCCAGCGCCTTGGCTTGCTCACCCGAATAGACGCGTCCATCCGCGAGCTTGCGAATGGTGTCGGCCGTGAGGTTGGGTCGTCCGCTCTTGATGACGGTCAGGAACCGCTCGTAGAACGAATCGATCAGCCCTTGGAAAATGGCGCGCTCTTCGTCGGTCATCATGCGAAAAGGCGATCCCATGTCTTTTCGCGGGCCGGAAACGACGGCCTTGGTTTCGAGCCCTATTTTTTGCAACAGACCCTGGGCGTTCACCGTGAGCATGATGACGCCGAGGCTGCCCGTCACGGACGAGGGATGGGCTACCACCGTATCGGCCGCCATGGCGACATAATAACCACCGGAGGCCCCCACATCCATGATCGAGGCCACGACCGGAATCTTCTTGCGTTCCTTGAACGTGCGGATTTCATGGTAGAGAATGTCGGAGGCCGTGACTGTTCCCCCCGGACTGTTGATCCGGAGGACAATGGCCTTGATCGCCGGATCCTCCCCGGCTTTCGTCAACTCTTCCTTCAGGTGCGCGACCAGGTTGGGCCGCTCGACCAATCCGCTTTCCTCCAGATTGCTGATCGTACCTGAAAGGTCCATCAGCAGCACTTTGGCGTCGCCGGTGCCGCTGATCGTCTCTTCCTTGAGGGGAGACGGCTGGGGCAGGAGGTTGATCGTGATACAACCCGAGAGCAGCAAGAGGCCGACCGATATCGCCATGAGCGTCGCGGGCAAGCGCCGCACTCCGAAGCACTTACGCATGGGCTTTCTCCATCAGACGGGAAAAATCCTCGAACCAGCCTACAGCATCATGGGGCCCCGGTGATGCCTCCGGATGATACTGCACCGACATCACCGGGTGATCCAAAGAGGCAAGGCCTTCAACCGACTCATCGTTCAGACTCGTATGGGTCAATCGAACCGCACCGAGGGCCGTCTTCATGACGCGGCCGTCCGCCGGTACGCTCCCTTCGGGCGCGGGCGGGAGCGTGACGGAAAAATTATGATTCTGCGACGTGATGGTCACGGCCCGTGATCGGAGGTCCAGCACCGGATGATTGCCTCCATGGTGTCCGAACTTCAACTTGTAGGTCTTGAGTCCCAGAGCCAGGGCCAGGATCTGATGGCCCAGGCAGATGCCGAACACCGGCACCGTACCGATAAGCTGTTGCGCCGCTCTGGCGGCGTAGGGAACCCCTTCCGGGTCGCCAGGACCATTGGACAGTAACACTCCATGCGGCTTCAGTGCCAGGACGCGTTCAGCCGGGGTTGAAGCCGGGACAACCGTCACCGCGCACCCCAGGTCCACCAGGCACCTCAGAATGTTTTGCTTGACACCAAAATCATACACAACGACATGGTGTCGTGCATTGCCGTGGGATCGAGCCGGACCGCCTTCTGCCTGTCCGATCCCCTGGCTGCCCGAGACCGGTCTCCAGGCGCCTGTTCCTTCCATCCACTCATAGGGTTGTGCGCATGTTACATCGGCGACAAGATCGCGTCCAAGAATATCCGGGGCTTCCCGTGCCTTCTGCACGGCGCGGGCATGGTCGAAGTCCTGATGGGTGATCACCCCTTGCTGGGAACCGTGGTCGCGGAGATGTCGGGTCAAGGCGCGGGTATCGAGTCCTTCGATGGCCACGATCTTGGCCCGGCGGAAGTACTCATCGAGGGTCTGCCGTGCGCGCCAGTTGCTGCTCATCCGGCTGCATTCCTTCACTACGAAACCGGCCGCCCAGATGCGCCGGGACTCGACGTCTTCGGGGGTGACGCCATAGTTCCCGATCAGCGGGGAGGTCATCGTGACGATCTGGCCATGATAGGAGGGGTCCGTCAGGATTTCCTGATAGCCGGTCATGGCCGTATTGAAGACGAGCTCGCCGACGGTCTCGCCGTCGAAGCCGAGCGCGGTGCCTTCGAACACCGTTCCATCCGCCAGTGCAAGGAGTGCCTTCTTCACGCTGGGTCCCTTCGGGGTTCACCCCATGCCTTAACCTTGACGACGAGGAGGGCGATGCCGAGTCCGAGATTCACCAAATAGAGCCCCCGGACGATCGAGTGAATTCGGAAAAAGGCGCTGTAGGCTTCCTTCCGCTCCGCCTCCCCTTTCGTCGCAAAGGCGAGTTCTTGCAGCGTCACGGACTTGGGGCCCAGGAGGCCGATGATCAGAATCGCAATGATGACCATCAGGCCCAAGAGAATGAGTTCGGTGCGGAGCGGCCCCGGCGTGGAAGCGATGAGCTCGCCTTTCGCATGGATCCGAAATCCGATCGCACCCAGCAGCATCACAATGGCTCCCACCACGAGTTGATTGTACCCGTCGAACACATTCGTCAAGAAGCGGCCTCCGGGCTCCATCCCGAATGAGTTAAACACGGCGGGAATGACCGCCGCAATGATGACGATCAGTCCCCCCACCCAAACGGACAGAGCCAGCAGCTCGAAGATCCGGCAGATGAGGAGCCCCCGCTTCACCGTGCATCGCCGTTCAATTCAAAGACCATGCGGCCGTTCACAATCGTGTGCGTGACCCTCCCTTTGACTTTCCAGCCGGCGAACGGTGTGTTCCGGCTCTTGGACTTGAACCGGCTGGGGTCGACCTCCCAGCTTGCCGCCGGATCCACGAGGGTCACATCGGCCGTGCTTCCAGGGGTCAGCGTGCCGGCTGCAAACCCGAAGGCCTTGGCGGGGCCCGACGTCAATAAGATCACGGCCCGTTCCAGTGAGAACAAGCCTTCTTCGACGAG
Source organism: Nitrospirota bacterium (assembly GCA_016235225.1). Lineage (GTDB taxonomy): Bacteria > Nitrospirota > Nitrospiria > Nitrospirales > Nitrospiraceae > RSF151. The sequence continues at coordinate 8,536 of JACRLS010000190.1, forward strand.
GGAGAACGTCAGCGGCAGGGCCGTTTCCAGCCCGACGACACCGTTCGGCGCCGCCGCAAATTCCTGCTGCTTCTCCTGTGTGGCGTGCGGCGCGTGATCGGTCGCGATGGCGTCGATGGTCCCATCTTTGAGGCCCTCGCGGATGGCCAGCACATCCTGCCAGGCCCTGAGGGGCGGATTCATCTTGGCCGCAGTGTTGTAGCCGGCCACGGCTTCGTCGGTCAAGATGAAGTGATGCGGACAGGCTTCCGCGGTGACACGGACTCCCCGCGACTTTGCATCGCGAACCATACGAACCGATCCCATCGTGCTTAAGTGGGCCAGGTGCAGGCGCGCGCCGGTGAGTTCTGCCAGTTCAATATTCCTGGCCACCATGACATCTTCTGCCGCGGAGGGGATACCCTGAAGCCCCAACTGGGTGGAGACATAGCCTTCGTGCATGCACCCGCCTTCGGCCAGATTCAGATCCTCACAGTGGTCCACGACCGGCACGTCGAAGGTCAGGGAATATTCCATGGCGCGCCGCATGACCAGGCTGTTCATGACCGGGAGGCCGTCGTCGGAAATGCCCACGCAGCCCGCTTTGTGGAGCTCACCGATCTCGGCCAATTCCTCGCCTCGGGAGCCTTTGGTAATGGCGCCGATGGGGAGGACGTGGGCCAGACCCGCCGCGCGAGCCCGATCGAGAATGAGCTCAGTGACCGACTGATTGTCGTTCACCGGATTGGTGTTCGGCATGCAACAGACCGACGTGAAACCGCCGGCGACGGCCGCCTCGACGCCGCTTTGAATGGTCTCTTTATATTCATAGCCCGGTTCTCGAAAATGGACATGGAGGTCGACGAAACCGGGCAGGACGAGCTGTCCTCGGGCATCGATGACCCGGAGATCGGGTGACGTCTTTTTGTCATACGGCTTGGCCACCGACTCACCGATTGCTGCGATCTTGCCGTTCTCAATGACGATGTCGGCCGGTCCGTTGATCCGGCCCGGATCGATCACGTGCCCGCCTTTAATAATGAGAAGTGCCATATTCTTTAAGCCCTTAGCATGAAACGGTGATGCAATGGTTCAATGCTTCCCTCATGCGGCGGCGCCTGACAGGAGATAGAGGACACCCATTCGGACCGCCACTCCGTTGGTGACCTGCTCAAGGATGACGGAAGACACACTGTCCGCCACATCGGAGGCGATCTCCACGCCCCGATTGATCGGTCCTGGATGCATGACCAAGGCGCCGGCTTCCGCCAGCTTCAACCGGTCGGCGTTCAGCCCATACAGCGTGGCATATTCGCGGAGGCTGGGGAACAGGGCTCGTCCCTGACGTTCAATCTGGAGCCGGAGCATCATGATGACATCCGCGCCTCTGATCCCCTCATCCATCCGATAGGTCACACGAACTCCCAGACGCTCGAGACCGACGGGCATCATCGTCGGTGGACCCACCGCGCGCACTTCCGCGCCGAGCTTGGTCAAGGCCTGAATATTGGAGCGAGCCACCCGGCTGTGCGCCAGATCGCCGACAATCGCGACGCGGAGGCCCTGGATCGTGCGCTTCTTTTCCTGGATCGTGAAGAGATCCAGCAAGGCCTGCGTCGGGTGCTCGTGCCACCCATCCCCGCCATTGATCACCGAGGCGCGCACGGTCGCCGCCAGTGTCTCAGCGGAACCGGCGGCCGGATGCCGCAGGACGATCATGTCGGCCCGCATCGCCTCAATATTCCGTGCCGTATCGATCAGGCTCTCCCCTTTCGTCACGCTGCTGCTGGAAGGGACAAAGTTGATCACGTCGGCGCTCAGTCGTTTGGCGGCCAGCTCAAACGAGGTCCGCGTCCGGGTGCTCGGCTCGAAGAAGAGGTTCACGACCGTCTTCCCGCGAAGCGCGGGCACTTTCTTGATCTCGCGGCCGCTGACTTCCTTGAACGACTCCGCCGTCTCCAGAATCAACCGGATCTCCTCCGCGCTCAGCGAGGCGATACTCAGAAGATCTTTGCGTTTCAGTGACATGCGGCCCAGCCTACGCCTTGCTGATCACGACGCGGTCCTCTTCCCCGGCTTCTTCCAGGAGCACTTCAATGGTCTCCTCCCGCGACGTGGGAATGTTTTTGCCGACGAAGTTGGCCTTGATCGGCAATTGTCGGTGCCCCCGATCCACCAAGACCGCCAACTGGATTTCCGCCGGCCGGCCGAGATCCATCAAGCCGTCCATCGCCGCGCGAATGGTCCGTCCCGTGAAGAGCACATCGTCGACCAGCACGACTTTGAGATCCGAGATATTGAACGGGATGGACGTCTTGCGGAGCACCGGCTGGTCCTTCCGCTGCGACAGGTCGTCCCGGTAGAGGGTAATATCCAACTCGCCGATCGGCACGGTGACGTTCTCGATATCATGAATGCGTCGGACCAGGCGGTGGGCCAGATGGACCCCGCCGGTTCGAATCCCGACGAGGGCAAGCTCCTGCGAGCCCTTGTTTTTTTCAAGAATTTCATGCGCGATGCGGGTCATGGCGCGGGCAATCTCACTCGCATCCATGCCGAGTTTCTCTTGTCCTGTCTTGTTGGCCGTTACCATGGTGATGACCTGCTGAGGTTATCGGGGAGCCTTACCTTGTGCTCCAGCGCTCGCACCTTTGCCCTGGCGGCAGACAAAAAAAAACCTTCTCCCGGTTGTGGGGAGAAGGTCGGTCGTGTCTGACCGCGGCTGAGCGGTCGGCATCCGTTTAGGCTCCTTGCTCACCTCACTGGATGAGCCTTAAAGGTGATGGCATCTTACCGTCGTACCGGGGGGGGTGTCAAGCGACAGAGGGAGCGAAAACTTTGGCCCCCCGTCTTTAGAACCGGCCGCGTAGCCGTGAGCCCCCGATGCCGCCCCTCGGAAAAGGTATTGAATTCTCCCCGGTAGTCTCGATATGGTGCGCGAAACGTAGGAACCCCCTCACCTTTGTCCTCTCCCCCCGAGGAGAAGGGACTTGTTGGAGAGAGTCGCGCATGAACAGAGCGATGCAGATGACATGGCCCTGCATGGGGATCATCGTGATGGTGGGCCTCACGGCGCCGGCCTGGGCAGAAGACCCTCCCTCCAAGGCGCCTGGGGAGTTGGCCGTGGGCACCATGGAAGTGGGCCTTTCCACCGGCTATCTGCTGCCCTGGCAGATGCCTTCCGGCCACACGGCCAAGCAGCAAGGAGCCGGCGCCTTCCCGTCCTTTGGGGTGGTGTTGAGCGAGACGCTGGGAGAGCGCTGGTACCGTGGGCAGATTATTCTGGGCTTTGAAGCCACCTATTTCGCCTTCCGTGGGCCGCAGCTCACTCACGGATCCGGCGCGATGCCGAAGTTCAAGTACCTCTTCACCGGTCAGGATCGTCTCCGGCCCTATATGGAATTCGGCGTCGGCCCGTTCTTTGAAGATATCGGCGGGGTCCTGACACGCTTCCAGCGAATCAACTTCTCGACGATGGCGGGGGGCGGAGTGTCCTGGTTCTGGAAGGACCGTCTCGCGCTCAATGCCGGCCTTCGCCACTACCATTTCCACTACGGCGGCGCCGGCGATCGCGCGCTCGGAGCCAATTCCTTTCTGCCCTTTGTCGGGGTATCCTACTACATCGAGTAGGGTTTCAGTCTGGACGGATATCAGCCATCCGCCCCCTCCCACTAGCTCAGGTACTGTACCACCCACTTGCGGGCATCGAGCACGGTGATCCGGCCATCACCGTCCAGGTCTCGTTCATCGCCCACGGCAATGGAGGCAGAGCCTCGACCCGAGAGAATTATCTGCATGTCCTCCTTGTCCACCCGGCCATCCCGGTTGAGATCGCCGGGAATCGGACTGACGGTGATCGAGAAGGATTGGTCTGTCGCGGCACCCGCTTGGTCCGTCACTCGTAGGGTGATGGACTGGACACCCAATTGGGTTGGAGCTGGCATCCAGGTTACGGCGCCGGTTGCGGCATCAATCGTCATCCCGACGGGGGCGGTCTGAAGAGAGAATACAAAACGCTCGCCCTCATCCGGATCGCTGACCTGAGGCTCATAGCGATAGCGTGTGCCCACCCGCGCGGTTGTCTCCGGGGTGCTGGAAACCAACAGGTCCACCCCTCCATTGGCGATCCCGCCGTTGTCTTGGATGCGAAAGGTCAGACTGGTCAACGGACTGCCGTTGGCGTTTTCCGGGGGGCTGTACGTGAGCGTCCCCGCAGCGAGGGCGCCGGCCGCGACCGACTGTCCGGCCGCAATCGGCGTTCCGTCCAGCCGCAGAGTTCCCACGCCAGGGGGGGTGGCGAGCTGCACCGCCAGAAGAGCGTTCGCCGGCACGTCGCGAGGATCCGTGAACCCAAAGTCCGCCGCCGTGAGCGTGTAGGTGGTGTCCTCCGCCATGGTGATGGTCCGGTCTGTTCCCGCCGGTGCGTCGTTGACCGGATGAATTGTGATCTCGACTTCCGCGGGATCGGAGAAGTCGACGCCGTCGAAGGCCCGGTATCGAAAACTGTCCGTGCCGGCATAATCAGCCGAGGGGGTATAGGTAAAAGAGCCGTCCGGACGAAGGTCCAGCGTGCCGTGGGTCGGTCCGCTGACCACACCGGCGCTCAGGGATTCGAGGTCCAGGGCAATATCATTGGCCAAGACCCCACGGGCCGACACGACGAGCGCGGTGTCATCATTCGTGACATAGGCGTCTGAGAGCGCCGACACGGGCAGCGCAGCCAGCTCTTCCGCCAGCGCGAGCACGTTGACGCGCGCGTAGGCGAACCCGCTGTTGATCACGTTGTCGTTCTCATCGTCGCCATCAAGAATTGTGTCGGCGGTCCGAGACAGTAGCGCGGAAAACTCTTCCAGATTCAATGAACGGCCGAGTTCCTGGTGTGCGAGCTGCTGGGCCAGCACGGCCACTCCTGATAGATAAGCGGTCGCCTGACTGGTCCCTTGGAGGAGGAGTGTCCCCCCGTTCAACCCGGCGCCGGTGAATCGCGCGCCGGGGGCAAAGACATCGAGGAGCGTCGGATGGCGTTGCGAGAAGCTGGCAATCCGATCAGGCCCGGTCGTGTTGTCCACGGCGCCGCTTGTAAAGCGGAACGGGCCGCCGAAGTTTGCCGACCAGACGGCCCCCACGGCGAGCACCGACGGATCGGCGGCCGGATAGGCCACCCCCAGCGCACTGCCGAAGGAGAAGAAATTATTCCCGGCTGCAGCGACGGCAATGACGTCCTCGGCCTCCAGGGCGGCCAATTCGTCGCTGATCCCATAGAGGGAGACGGCCTCGCTCCAGTTCTGGCTGTCCCCCAGGGACATATTGACCACGCCGATGTTGAAGTTGTCGGCATTCGCCACCACCCATTGGAGGGCGCTTTCCAGCGTGCCGAAGGAGCCGGAGCCGTTGTCGCCGAACACCTTGAGAATGATGAACTCCACATCGGGCGCCACGCCGAGGAAGCCGGGATTCTCAGAGCCGATGAGGCTGGTCACATGGGTGCCGTGTCCGGACCGATCATTGGCGTTGGCATCGCCGTCGCCGAAGTCGAATTGGTAGACGATCCGATCGGCGACGCCGTTGTGATCGGCGTCGGGTCCAAAGAACGGATGGTCTAAGTCCGCCCCTGTGTCGATGATGGCAATACGAATCCCCTGCCCTGTCAGGCCGGCAAACCGGGGGTCTGAGCGGACCACGTTCAACCCCACCAGGGCATCCGCCGCATCGGTCGTGGCGTCGTTGGGTGTCAGTGTGGTGGCTGCTGAGCTCTCCTCTGGGATGGCCAGCGCGACGGGAGACGCCGACGTGGTCAGGCCGAATTGCGCGGCGACAAATGGAGGTAATCCGGCCGGCACAGCGCGATCCGACGAAGAGGCGCCGCTTTCCTGAATGAGGTTGGATTCGGCGGCAGAGGGTGCTGTGGCTGCGTGAGGATCGAACTGACGGAGAAAACTTACAATGTCGAGGGGACTTGTCCGGGTGGCACTTGCTTGAAACCGGTAGATCAGTCGCCCATCTACGAAGGGACTGAAGACGCCATCTCCATCGACGTCCAACGGAGACGGAGTCGCTTCTTTGAGGGCATCCAGGTAGCTACGATTGGTCGATTCATTACCCACCGCACCGGCCATATAGCGAAGAATCTGTTTCCCATCGGTTTCGGCGAGCGCCGTGCCGTCCCCGTCGACGTCGAGGCTGACCTGCCATCCACCTGACGTTCCGGAACGCTCCATTTGGAACTCGACTGCCGGCGGGGCGGTCGTGGCTTCTGTAGACATTCCGTCTACGCCGGCAACCGTGAGGGGAGCAGCGGAGAGGAGGAGTCGAGGTTCAAGGGGTTCAAGAGCAAATCGTAATGCGCCGGCGGACCGTTTCCCGGTCCGCCGGTTCGGAACCGGCTTGAGTTGAGGCCAGCGCTGAATGAAGAAACGTGCCACAAGCACCCATACAGTAGCGGCCCGACGCCGAGTGTATTTGTTGCAGAACGCGGTCGCGCCATTGTCACGTTCTCGCCGTCGGATCGTCAAGGTCTATTCGACCCGATTGAGCCACACCGAAGCATTACTACAAAGGGGGTACCACCTGGGAATCCATGAGGACACCATCAATTGAA
>JACRLS010000048.1 GCA_016235225.1 Nitrospirota bacterium
AGTACCGAGAGGAAGTCGATGGCAAGCAGTTGCTGGTAAAACTCAGCCACCTCAGCGGTCCTCGCTGCCACTTGATCGTGAGGCGTTGGCGTGTGGATGACCCGTTGGGGATAGGGAATCCCAATGCCATGCCGCTTAAACGCGTACCACACGTAGGCCATCACCTCCCCGGCAATTCGCTCGTGGCGGGCGTAATCCGTAAGCCAGAAGCGGAGTTTGTACTCGATGCCGGATTCCTTGAACTCATGAACAAATGCGACTGGAGGCGGGTGGGGGGCCACGCCGGGCGCCGCGGCCGCCGCCTCCAGCAGCACCTTTTTCACAAACATGGGGGGATGGTCATAGCCGGCTTCGATGGTCAGGGTGCGGGCGGTCACGCCTTCGGGCCGGCTGTGATTCACAATCTCCGTCTGCGAGACCGCGTCGTTGGGCAGGTTCACGTAGTCCCAGCCCCGGGTCTTGATGGTGACGTAGTTCAGCGTGACGTTGGTGATCACGCCCTCCTTCCCCATGAGCGTCACCCAATCCCCCACGCGGATGATCCGTCCCAATTCAAGCCCGGAGGCGAAGCGGGCGATGACGTCCTTCAACGCAAACCCAATGACGGCGGTGGCGACGGTCGGGAGTGCGATCAGGGCGAGCACGTTGACGTCGAGGACCAGGCGAAGCAAGAGGAGCGCCGCTAGGCCCAGACCGACAATGACGCCCAGCAGGCGAAGGACGTGCGGAATATAGAGTTCCCGCTTGGCGATGAAGTAATCCTCGACGAGAAGCAGATCGATCGACTTCAAGAACACGAAAGCCAGCGCGAGGTAGGCCGCGAAAGCCAGCCAGGGATGAGCCGCCGGAATGATCCACGAGACGAAGCCTCCGGCGGCCAGGCGCAACGCGCCCATCAAGACGAGGGCTCCCAGGCATGCGGCGTAGAGCGGGAGGCCGACTCTCTTCCGGCGCACGACGGACAGGTAGAGGAGGAACAGCAGGAAGAGGAGTCCGAAGGTCAGCGAGACGCCGATGCCGAAATGGTCACCGCCGGAAGGAGGCATAGGTGATGACGAGGAAGCCAGATGAATTGGGACCGTCGCAAGAAGATAGCCCGGTCGCGGGCGGAAGGCAAGATGGAATGAGGGGCGCGCCGTCGGCTTGCCGACGCGACCCCGACCTGAAATGGCGCCGGGGCTGAAGAGGCCGCTGACCTGTCAGGCGACGATCTGCAGCCGAAACGGTCTGACACGTTGAATCGCCGAGAAATCACGGGCATTCTGCGTCATGACCGTGGCGCCGATGGCGCGGGCGGAGAGGGCGATCAGAATGTCGTGGGACAAAGAGGCTTGTCGGGGGCGGGAAAGAGCGGGACGAGAATGCAGCTCACTGAGAATCGTGCCCGTCTCCTTGTACATGGGTGCCGTGGGGACAAGGAGGCGATCTGATTTGGCGAAGGGGCTCAAGATGCTGTCGAGCAATCTCCGGTCCTGCCGAGACCGAGCACCGGCATACAGTTCCATCATCACGACGGCGCTCAGGTGCTTGACGCTCTCTCGCTGAAAGAGCAGGTCTGCGTGCCGGCCCTGATTGAGCCAGTCGATGTACAGATTGGTGTCGATGACGACACGACGCATGTCAACGGAACAGCTTTCGGATGCGCGCTTTCCCGGCAGCGCGCCGAAGCGCTGCGTCAATCTCTGCTTCGCTTACGACCAGACGCAAGGCCCGATCTACAGCCTCCGTCTCTGTTTTGACGCCGAGGATCGTTTTCGCCCGGTCGAGCTGTCCCTGGTCGATCTGAAGATGCTTGTGTCGAATCGCCGCCCCGCCCATGCGCCTGACCTCCGCTTAGTGTGTGTACATGATTGTAATGATCATGTACATAGTCGTCAAGAGGGTGATGCGGCGGGCGGAGGCTGCGTGCGCCGTGGTTCGTGGGAGTCGCCCCCGCGCTCCCCATGTAGCCGCCTAGCTGCTGTAGCGTGCGGAACTCCGGCTGCGGCGCCCCCCATCCCCCACATCGGACTGTGGGGGTTCTCCGATCCGTCCAAGGCTGATTCTCCGTAGCCTTGGACGGTCGGGCCTCGCACGGCCTTCCGCTCCGCACATCAGCACGGCGGCACCATGAGGTCGCGCCGGCACGACTCACACGAACTCTTACGCGAGTGGGGACTGACACCCTTCCCGGGGACTGGCCCGCTTCTTCGCGAGGCGTCGGGCCTGTCCCCGTGGCGTTGTGTGCTGTCTGTCCCCGTCCGAAAGGCTGATGTCACGGCGTGTGCGTATTCTGTCACTGGTCAGGTGTACGCTCCCACCCTTGGTGAAAGAAGAGGGGATTCTCCATCATGAGGGAGGGTGCGATGAGAACGCTGAGCCTGCTGGTCGTGGTGTTGCTATTCACTGGCTGTGCGGGGCGATGGGTGCAAATGGGCAAATCGGACTTTGATGCCCAACGGGATGAGTTCGATTGCGAGAACGTCATTGTGACAAAGCATGGAGGGTGGCAACGGGTGGAACCGTTCACGGCCGCCATGGAGGAGGCGAAGTGCATGCAGTACAAGGGGTATCATCGGCAACGGGACTAACAGGTTTGACGGGCTTGGAGCGTCTCTCTATGCTTCAGCGCACATTCGGGAGCGGTGGAGCGGGACAGAGGATCGGAAGCGATGGCAAGACATCCCAAGAAATATAGCCAGGTCGGACGCATCGAACAGATGATGCGGGGACTGGCCTCGCGGGGCTGGACGATCAAAGAGCTGGCCCAGGAGTGTGAGGTCTCGCGCCGGCAAGTGATCAGGGATTTGGACCGGATCGCGGAAGGGCATCCGCTGGAGGACACTTTAGAAGGCGGGGAGAAGGTGTACCGTCTTCCGCTGGGATACAAAGGTCTTCCGCCGATCCCCATTACCAAGTTCGAGCTGATGTCCCTCTGCTTGGCGAAGAGTCACCTTGAGTATTTGAGAGGAACGCCATTCCTCGATGATCTCGACAGTGTGATTGGCAAAGTCAGAGTCACTCTGCCCGACCAGGTGGCGAATCACCTTCAGCGGATTCTCCAAATTGCCGTGCCGCTGCACAGGCCGAATCGACACTATGGGAAGCAACGGGATGTCATAGAGTCCTTGCGTCGGGCGTTACTCCTGCAGCGTCGGGTCGTGCTGTCCTACAAGAAACCGGAGGTGTCGAAGCTGACGCTGTATCGGTTCGATCCCTTCGCTCTGCTGCTGTACAAGGATGGACTCTACATCAAAGGCTGGTCGCATGTGTCGAGGGAACTACGAACCTTTGCGGTAGAGCGCATTCAGAAAGTAGACCTAACCGATGAGCTGTTCGACATTTCGTCGTCGTCCCCGGACATGGACCAGACATTTGGCATTTTTGAGGGCCCACCGGAGACAGTCAGGATTCGGTTCAAGAAAGACGTGGCCTATCTCTTGAATGAAAGGCAGTGGCATCCCACACAGAAGGTCACCCGCCTGAAGAACGGAGCGGTCTTGCTCCACATGCGAGTCGGGGGGATGGAAGAACTCTGCTCCTGGATCTTGTCCTGGGGACCAGAGGCCAAGGTGCTGGCTCCGCCTCGACTGGTCAAGATGGTGGCGGAAGAGCTTCAGGCTGCAGCGAGACAATACCCTGGGCGGTAATGGCCTTGGGGAGTGGGAGAGCCACGAAGGAGCGGAACGATGAACAAGATGGATGGATCGCCTCAAGACTTCACTGGGAAGGTGGTCCGCCCTCGCTTGCTGAAGAACACAGCTCCCCAGCGTTTTATAAACGTCAAGATCGGACAACTCGGCGTGGAGCTCTGGGAATACCGGGACCCCAACAGAGAACCATTTGCACGACTGATCATCGAAGGCTCCTCATCAGAGAAGAGAACTGAAGAGTCCGCAGGTCCAGGAGAAGACGACGTAGATGTCGAGCTGGACGTCTGGCACGCCACCTCGCTCAGCACCACGATCGAAAGCTGGCTTGCTGCACTGGTGCATGTGCCGAGGACGAGCAGGCAGCCATCTCTGAGAGCCCAGATCGACTTGGTGTTCTTGACGTTGCACCACCCGTTAAAAAAGGGAATTGCTCCGAATGCAACCGTGACGCTCTGTAATACATCTGGTCAGGTGGGGACGGTTACGTTGACTGATCTCGAGGCGGGCATGCTTTCAAATACGCTGCAGGCCATTCATGAGGACGTTCAGAAAGCGGAATGAATCGTTGCGTGCCGTCGGTTTCGTCCGACTTGTAAAGGAGGAAGCCGGCTGGTGACACAATGACAATGCGGGAAATTCTCTCCAAGTCTGATCTGCAGTCCTGGCTGCAATGTCCGCGGAAGCTGTGGCTGGAGCACAAGAAGCCGGAGCTCATCCCAGACGATGACGGCGGGATGCCGGATCGTCGAATCACCGACGGCAACATCGTGGGGGAGAAGGCTCGTGAGCAGTTAGGCCGGAACTATCTCTGGCCGCCAAGGGCAGACAACCCAGCCGCCGCGGCCGAACAGGCCAAGAAAATGCTGGCCGAGGAACCTGACAAGCCCGCGGTTGAGGTCCCCATGCTGTATCAGGGGCTCTATACCCGGGCAGACGCGCTCCTGCCGGAAAAGCGGCGCTACATCTTGCGCGAGACGAAGGCGTCGACTCTCAAACTCAAGAGCGATGAGGTCACACCGCGGGCACCGGAAGAGCACCATCTGAACGACGTGGCCATTCAGGTGTGGACGATGGCGGGATGGGGGCTCCCGATGGCGCGGGCCGAGCTGAATCTGCTTGATAGCCAGTGGCGCTACCCTGGGGATGGGGACTACTCCGGGCTCTTTCGGCAGCTAGACGTAACAGGAGACGCCAAGGCCTTGAAGAAGGATGTGCCGAGATGGCTTCGGGAGGCGAAAGCCGTTCTGGTTGGGAGGATGCCGAAAGTGGTGACTGGAAAACAGTGCGCTGACCCTTACGAATGCCCGTTCCTTGAGTATTGTGAGGAACGGGACCCACCGGGGCCCGAGCATCCCATCGAGTTGCTTCCGGATTCAGCCGGCAAGGCTCTCGCAAGGAAGCTGCGCGACACCAAGGGCTATACCTCCATCCTGGATCCGAAGCCGAACGAGCTGATCGGGACACAAGCTGACCTCTACCGGCGCATCCAGAAAGCCCATCGGACAGGCAAGGCGATCCTCGAACCAGGAAGCGGGGCGGAACTCAAGAAACTCCCCTATCCACGCTACTACTTTGACTTTGAAAGCATTGATTGTCCTATTCCACGCTGGAAAGGTGTGCGTCCCTACGAGCACATCCCTTTCCAATGGTCATGCCATATCGAGCGGGCACCAGGCCGGTTCGAGCACGAAGAGTTTCTCGACCTGACAGGCAACGACCCGTCGCGCTCCTGTCTTGAGCGCATGCGGGAAGTGATCGACCCGAACGACGACGGGCCGATCATCGTGTATTACCGGGCGTTCGAGAAAAACCGGCTGGAGGAATTTGGCGAGCGCCACCCTGATTACAACAAGCTGCTTCAACAGTACATCAGCCGCCTTGTCGACCTGCATCCGATCGTGAAGCAGCACTGTTACCATCCCCAGATGGAAGGGTCTTTCTCCATCAAGAAGGTCTTGTCGGCCATTGCGCCAGACCTCGACTACGAGGAACTCGATGAGATCCAGGAGGGTACTGGCGCCCAGGCTGCCTACCTCTATGCGACGATGGACCCGAAGACGACTGCTGTCCGGAAAGCCGATTTGGAATCGAAGTTGCGCCAGTACTGCCGGCGAGATACCTGGGCCATGGTCTAGGTGGCGTATTTCCTCGCCCGATCAGCGCGACCCACACGATCCATGGAGGCATAGTATCCAGCAAATCTCCTCATGTGGCAATGTAGCGGAGTCACTTCGATTTGTTCTTAGCGTTGGGGGAATTCAACAATCTGGGAAAGCTCCCCGGTACCATTTCCTGCGACGGAATGAGGAACCGATGGCCACGCCGAACTATTCAGAGAAGGGGTTTTGGAGGAAAGCACGGAAGCATGCGCTGGCGGCTGGGTGCAAGGTCTTATGTGTGGCGCTCAAGTTGTACTACGCGCTCAAGAATCCGGACACGCCCGCATGGGCCAAGGCCACGATCATCGGTGCCTTGGCCTACTTCATCTCGCCGATGGATGCGATTCCGGACATGCTACCCGCGGTTGGCTATGCAGATGACCTTGGGGTCTTGACCGCGGCGCTGGCCACGGTCGCGCAGTATATCGATGACTCGGTGGTGGAGAAGGCGAGGGCCCAAATGAAAGAGCTCCTTGGAGAGGTTTGCAAGTGTTGAGCAGGAGGGGGAGAATGGCCGCCATCAAGGCTAATTGTCTTGACGATTCGCGTGAAGCGATGTTTTTCCTCTACCGCAACCACTACCGTGACGCGACCGAAGCCCCTCTACTCACAGCTGCGGAGGCTTTCTTGGTCGACGGGGAAGAGGTGTCCATATGAAGGCCATAGTCATCATTGCCTTTTTGACAGGCCTCGTACTCGGAGCGGTAGTGTTGTGGTTTATAGCCAAACGTCGGCCGGGATTTCCTAAGCGGTCAGAGTCGAGCGTCTCTGGGCAACACCTCGAGTGCGGTGC
>JACRLS010000191.1 GCA_016235225.1 Nitrospirota bacterium
CCCTATTCGCCGCCGATTCCCATCGATCTGGCCGCTCAAAACGGGGCCGGCGGAACCAAGTCCATCGCGGTCGTGCTGAACGCCGAGCAGGAGGGCATCCGCATCGAAGACTATTTGCAGAGACAGGTGGCCGGTGCCAAGTCAGCCGGCTAACGAGGACGGGTCGATCATGGAGCCGGCCAAGTGGCCCCCGGCGACCGGCGATCTCCTGCAGATCCTGGAGTCGCTCACCGACGCGATCTTCGTGACAGACCATCGCCGCTCCATCGTCTACGTGAACCCGAGCGCCACCCGACTCTTCGGCAAACGCTCTCCCCACTGTCTGGGAGCCGACCTGCACCGGCTCCTTGGCTGCACTATGTCGTCATCGGAGGAAGGGACCGCCCCCTGCCCACTGGACCACGTGCTGGCCAGTGGACGGCAGTTTCGCGCGCCCACCATGACCGTGACCTATCCCGACGGCTCGAAAGCCGAGTTGGCCTTCTCCTGCTCACCGACGCCCCTGAACGGCGAGGCCGGTGGATGCCTGGTTCAGTGCACCGACCTGACGCTCTATCCCCGCGGCGACGTGGACACACGCCGATTGGCCACCCTGGCTGAGGAGTCGCCGAATCCAATTGCGGAATTAGACCCGGCGCTCAACCTGCGTTACGCCAACCAGGCCATGATGTGCCTGATGGCCGATCTCGGATTTTCGGAATCAACACTGCCCACGGTGTTTCCACAAGACCTCCCCGAGTTGATCAGCCGATGCCTCGCTCAGGATCGTCCGATCGAGCATGTGCCCGTGTCCATCGGTGACCGTCACATCGGCTGGTCCTTCTACCCGTTGATTCAGGCCAAGACCGTGCGCGCGTTCGGCGTCGACCTGACCCCGATCGTGGCCCGGCAGCGGGCTGAGGAAGCCCTCCGGAAGACCGAGGCCCGCTTCCACCTCGTTGCCCAGGCCACCAACGATCTGATCTGGGATTGGGACCCGGCGACCAACAGGATCTGGTGGAACGATACGCTGCAAACTCGGTTCGGCTACCCATTGGAGACGGTACAAGCTTCTCTCTCCTGGAAATTGGACCATGTGCATCCGGAAGACCGGGATCGAGTCTCATCAGGCTACCTTCAGGCCTTCAAATCCCGTGAGGGGTTTTGGTCACACGAGTATCGCTTCCAGCGCTGTGACGGTGACTACGCCTACGTCCTGGATCGGGCCTTCATCAAGTACGATGGCGGCGGCGCGCCGGCCCGCGTCGTGGGCTCGATGTTGGACCTCACGGAGCACAAGCGGGTGCAAACCGAACTCCAGGCCGCCAAGGAGGCCGCCGAGTCGGCCAGCCGGGCCAAGAGCGAGTTTGTGGCCAACATGAGTCACGAGATTCGCACGCCCATGAACGGCATTATCGGAATGACCGAATTGGCGCTCGATACCGAGCTCAACGTCGAGCAGCGCGACTATCTGGAGATGGTCAAGACCTCGGCCGACTCCCTGCTGGTGCTGATCAACGACGTCCTGGATTTTGCCAAGATCGAGGCGCGAAAGCTGGACATCGAGCCGATCCATTTCAATCTTCGCACCAGCCTCGGAACCTCGGTCAAAATGCTCCGCCAGCGGGCATATGAAAAGGGCATCGAGCTGGCCTGCCATATCCTGTCGGACGTACCCGACGCGCTCATCGGCGACCCCGGACGCCTCCGCCAGGTGGTCATGAATCTGCTCAGCAACGCGATCAAGTTCACGCACCAGGGCGAAGTCGTCCTGCGCGTCGAACGCCGGCCCGACGAACAGCGCGGCGGCGGCATCGTCTTGCACTGTTCGGTCTCCGACACCGGCATCGGGATCCCTGCGGATAAACACCAGCAGATCTTCGATGCCTTCACGCAGGCCGACTGCTCGACGACCCGGAAGTATGGCGGCACGGGACTCGGACTGTCGATCTCCTCGCAGCTGGTCACGCTCATGGGAGGGCGCATCTGGGTCGAGAGCGCCGTGGGCCAGGGCAGTACGTTTCACTTCACAGTCAGCCTGGGGCTCCAATCACAGACTGAGCAGGATCTGAGTGGCGTCGAGCCCCCGGACCTTCGAGATCTCCCGGTGCTCGTCGTCGACGACAACGCCACCAGCCGACGGATCCTCCAGGAAATCCTGGCCAATTGGCACATGCGCCCGACCACCGTGAGCAACGGTCCTGCGGCCCTGCAGGCCATGGAGGACGCCGCACGAGCAAAGCAGCCCTTCGCCCTCGCCTTGCTCGACGGCAAGATGCCGCAGATGGACGGCTTTACCCTGGCCCGCCACATCAAAGAGCGCCCCGAGTTTTCTCCGACCAAGTTGGTCCTCCTGACCTCGGCCGGCCAGCGTGGAGACGCCGCACGGTGCCGTGAGATCGGGTTGACGGGCTATCTCATCAAGCCCGTGCTCCAGTCGGATCTCATGGACGCCATGCTCACGGCGCTCACCGTCGAGTCCGGGAACGGCCAGACGTCGTCGTCCCTGGTAACCAGGCACTCGGTCCGCGAGCAGTCGTCCGCGCGCGCCGCGTCGGGTTCGACCATCCTTCTCGCGGAAGATCACCCGGTGAATCAGGCGCTCGCGACCCGACTGCTGCAGAAATGGGGACATCAAGTCATAGTGGTCGGGAACGGGTGCGAGGCGCTCGCGGCGTTGGACGCTCATGTGTTTGACCTCCTCTTGACCGACATTCAGATGCCGGAGATGGACGGCCTGGCCTTGACCACCGCCATCCGGGCCCGCGAGGCGACCAGCGGGACCCATCTGCCCATCATTGCGATGACCGCGCACGCCCTCAAAGGGGACCGCGAGCGGTGCCTGGAAGCCGGGATGGACGCCTACGTGGCCAAACCGCTCCAGCCCGCCGAACTCACGAAGGTCATCGCCGACCTGATGCCGAGCCGGCCCGCAGCCCCGCCCCTGCCCTCGGCCGCTCCTGCGCCCGAAGCGGATCGTGCAACGGCGTTCGACTACGAGTCCGCCCTCGGGCGGGTGGAGGGCGATCGGGCGCTGCTGGTCGACATGCTAAACTTGTACCTTGACAGCTCCGTCAAGCTCACGGCGCTCATCCAGGAAACGCTCAGGAGTCAGGATGCTCGGGGACTGGAGCGGGCCGCCCATACGGTCAAGGGCGCGGTCGGCACATTGAGCGCCCAGAAGGCGTTCGATGCGGCCGTCCGACTGGAGGAATGTGCGCGGGCAAGCGACTTCCGGCAGGCCGGCGAGGCCTGGTCGGCGCTCGAGCAGGAGCTGCAACGCTTGTGCAGCGCGATCCACCCCTTGGTAAGACAGGAGACCCGGTGAAGATTCTGGTCGCCGAAGACGAAGAGATGTCGCGCCGGCTGCTGGCGGCCAATCTCTCCAAGGAAGGCTATGAGGTGGTCCTGGCCACCAACGGCCGGGAAGCCTGGGACCTTCTTCAGTCACCGGAGGCGCCCCAGATCGCTATCCTCGATTGGACGATGCCGGAGATGGACGGCTTGGACGTCTGCGTCGAACTCCGCAAGAAGGGCGGCGAACCCTATATCTACGTGATCTTGCTCAGCGCGAAGAGCAAGAAAGAGGAGGTTGTGGAAGGGCTCCGTGCCGGCGCCGACGACTACCTCGTCAAGCCCTGCCATCCCCTGGAGCTGAGCGCCCGAGTCCGATCCGGCGTCAGGATCCTGGACTTGCAGAAGGCACTCATCGAGGCCCGGGAAGCGCTGCGTATCCAGGCCACCCAGGATGCGCTGACCGGATTCTGGAATCGTCGCACCATCTTCGAAATTCTTGACCGCGAGTTCCAACGCGCCAAGCGCGAGACCTCCTCGATCGGCGTGGTGCTGGGCGACCTCGACCACTTCAAACACATCAACGACACACACGGCCATCAGGTCGGCGACCTCGTCCTGCAAGAAAGCTCGCGCCGCATGCGCTCCGTGATGCGCCAGTATGATGCCGTCGGACGCTATGGAGGGGAGGAGTTCCTGATGGTCCTGCCCGGGTGCGACTGGCAGAAAGCGGTCAATCAGGCTGAGCGGGTTCGCACCAGTCTGGAGAGCAAGCCGATCGTGCTGCCGGACGGGCAACCCATCACGGTCACGATGAGCCTGGGCGTGTCAGCCAGCGACCTGCACACCTACGACAGCGTGGATGCCCTGGTGCACGCGTCGGATCAGGCCCTCTATCGCGCCAAGAACAGCGGCCGGAACCGGACCGACCTCACGATCCCCTGGACCGTCCAAAAGAACGTGTCCCGGCTCATTCATAGCGCAAAGCTTCGATCGGGTTGAGATGGGCGGCCTTGTTGGCCGGGTATAAGCCGAAGAACAAGCCGATCACCACCGAGAACACGAAGGCCACCAGAATCGAGTGCGGAGCGATGATCGTCGGCCACCCCGCCACGATCGTCGTCGCACGCGCGCCGAAGATTCCCAGCACGATCCCCAACAGGCCGCCTACCAGGCTCAAGGTCATGGCCTCGATCAGGAACTGCATGAGGATATGGCGCCGTTTGGCGCCCACCGCCATCCGGACGCCGATCTCACGCGTCCGCTCCGTCACCGACACGAGCAGGATGTTCATAATCCCGATCCCGCCGACCACCAGGGAGATCGAGGCGATGGCAANNNTCGACCTGGGTCCGGATCGTAAAATCGTCCGCCTGTTCAGACTGAAGCCGATGACGGGCGCGCAACACCTCGCGCACGGACTCGACCGCCTCCGGCAAGTCTTCGGACCGGTCGGTTGAGGCAAAGAGGGCGCCGACCGAGCCGAGGAACTGCGTACCCAGCACTTTCCGTTCCGCCGTCGTGAAGGGAATGAACAGAATGTCGTCCTGATCCGATCCCTGGGCCGACTGCCCCTTGGGCGCCAACACCCCGATGACGCGGAACGGCACGTTCTTGATCCGAATCGTGGACCCGACCGGCTCCTCCCCCGGATCGTAGAGATTCTCCACGACCGTCTGGCCCAGCAAGGCGACCCGCGCGGCGGTCTCCATGTCCGTTTGGGTGATCGGGCCTCCGCTGCTATACGACCAGTCCCGAATACTCAGATAGCTGGCAGAGATGCCGTTCACCGGCGCGTTCCAGTTCTTGTTGCCGTTCACCACCTGCATGACGTCCCGCTTGCCGTATCCCGTATCGACCAGCAGCGGGATTTTTTTCTTCAGATCCAGGGCGTCGGCCACCGTCAAGGTCACCGCCCCGCCCTGCCCGCCGCGAACGCCCCCGACCGTGGTGGCCCCGGGCAACACGATGATGACGTTCGTGCCCATGCTGGCCACCTGAGCCCGAACCGCCGCCTTGGCCCCCTCTCCGATACTGACCATGGCGATCACGGACCCGACCCCGATGATGATCCCCAGCATCGTCAGGCCGGCGCGGAGCCGATTCCGGCCGAGGATGCGGAAGGCCGTCAAGATGGTCAGCCACAGGAAAGCGCTCATGTGACCACCGGCTCGTTCAGCAGCCTCGGCGTGCGGCGTTCGTCACGCACAATCTGGCCGTCTTTCATCAGGAGATGCCTCGACGCATAGCGCGCGATGTCTGTTTCATGCGTGACCAGGATGATCGTGATGCCATCCTGTTGATTGAGGGTCTGCAGAATCCCCATGATGTCGCGGCTGGAATCGGTATCCAGATTGCCGGTCGGCTCGTCTGCCAGGAGGATCGACGGCGCGGCCACCAACGCGCGGGCGATCGCCACCCGCTGCTGTTGCCCCCCCGAGAGCTGGGCAGGATGATGGCCGGCCCGCTCCGCCAGCCCGACCCGCGCCAATGCGTCCGCGGCACGCCCCCGCTGTTCCTTGAGCGACAGCCCCCGGTAGAAGAGCGGCAATTGCACATTTTCCAGCGCATTCGTCCGAGGGATCAGATTGAAGTTCTGAAAGACAAACCCGATTTGCTGGTTGCGGATGTCCGCCAGGGCATCCTGTCCGAGCACACTGACTTCCACGCCGTCGAGACGATAGCTGCCCTTTGTCGGAGCATCCAAGCAGCCGAGGATATTCATCAGCGTGGACTTGCCGGAACCGGACGCGCCCATGATCGCGATCATCTCGCCCCGCAGGATCGTCAGCGTGACCGCGCGCAAAGCCTGGACGTCGATATCCCCGGCCCGGTAGACCTTCCAGAGATCCTGGCATTCAATCAGGCTGCTCATCGTTACGTGAGTGATGGGTGAAGGGTGCCACGTGACGGGTGTGGAAACGGTGACCGGGGTTTCCAGGTCTCCGCCCCATCACTCATGACTCATCACGCATCACTTGTCACGATTGTCAGAGGCCGCGGTCGCGGGAACGCGGACGATGCTGCCCGCCCCCACCAAAGCCGGGAGGCAGCGCATCGCTGCGCGATCCCGAGCGTGGCGTTTCGATACCGATGATGACGGGCTCACCTTCGTGCAAGGCATCGGTGATAATTTCCGTAAACGTCCCATCGGAGATGCCCGTCTGTAGCGACAGAGCCTCCGGATCGCCTGAGGTGCCCTCCCGCCACACTCGCTTCTGTCCCGGAGTCGACGTCTTCTTCGGCGCGGCAGCCGTCGCAGGGCTCTCCGACGAACCGGCCTGCCGGGTGGAGGAGGCTGCCTCACGGTGGCCGGATTGGGGAGGGCTGAACCGGAGGGCCGCATTGGGCACCTTGAGGGCATCCTCTTTGCGCGCGACGACGATGGAGACATTGGCCGTCATGCCCGGCTTGAGGCGGAGTTCCCGATTGTCGACCTCGATGACCACATCGTAGGCCACGACATTCTGGACGCTGATCGGCGCGTTACGAACCTGTTTGACCATGCCGCGGAAGGATTCCCCCGGATAGGCATCCACACTGAATGCCGCTTCCTTTCCTTCCGCAATGCCGCCGATGTCCGCCTCACTGACGTTGGTGTCGACTTGCATCTTGGTCAGATCGAGGGCAATCAAAAAAAGGGTGGGCGTCTGAAAGCCCGCGGTCACCGTCTGGCCCACCTCCACGTTGCGCGCAATCACGATACCGCTGACCGGCGAGCGGATGACCGTGTACTTGAGATCGAGGTCGGCGGCATTCAGCTGGGCTTGCGCCTGCTTCACCTGCGCCTCTGAGACCTCCAGTTGGGCTTGGGCGCCTTGCTGGGCGGTCACGGCGACATCCACATCATTTTGCGACACGAACTGCTGCCCCAGGAGGGAGTTGAACCGGGCGAGCTCCCGCTTTCGTTGAGCCAGATCGGCCTGGGATTTGGCCACGGCAGCCTTGGTATTGGCCAATGTCGCCGCCGCCTGATCACGGCGGGCCTGATATACGGAGGGATCAATCGTGGCGACAAGATCGCCCGCCTTCACGACGGAATTGAAATCGGCATGGAGGCTTTGGATCTTGCCCGTGACCTGACTGCCGACCTGAACCGACACCACGGGGTTGATCGTGCCGGTGGCGGTGACGACGGATTCAACGAGCCCACGCTCAACTGTGGCCGTCCGATAGCGCACCGGCGCCTTGCGTTCCCCTCCGAAGAAGACATACCCGCCTACGGCGAGGGTCAGCGCAATCACTCCGATAATCCAAACCGCTTTTCGCATGGTGTCGGATCAGTCTCTGAAGCCAGACTGCTAGGACAATCTCAATAATTCTATCAGGATATGGGCTCCTGTCCTAGTGGGCAGACCATGCAGCCTCACCGAACGACGGCAGAATGCTCGGACAGGATTCAAAACACCGCGGGCCCTCCGCCCGATCGGCGAAGGGCCCGCATGAGTTCGCAGAGTCCGTCAGGACCGAGACGCTATTGCGACGTGGTAATCCGATCCTTGATCAAATCAAAGGTGGTCTTCGGCATGATGTTCTTGGCCACCAGCTCCCCTTTCAGCTTGTAAGGCCGGTTGCCGATGACTTTGTCCGCCACATCCCTCGACATTCCCAGGAAGAGGACCATGTCATTCGCCGAGGCAGTATTGATGTTCACCGGCGTCAACCCGGCAGGCGGCTTGGGTTGGGCCACCGCCGGAGCCAGAGGCGCCGGCACCGGTGGCTGCGGCACGGCCGGAGCAACCCCCGCACCGGGAACCGGCGGCACGCCGAGAGAGGCCCGCGGAGCGCCCGGCGTCGGAACGACTGAGGCCGTACGCGGACGCTCCTTGAGCTCTTTTTGATACCGGGCCACGGTGGACTTCAGGGCTTCGTTGTGGTGTTTCATGTCCTCATATTCTTGTCGCAACGACCGGTTCTGCCCCACCACGTCCTTGACCTTCTGCTCCAACTCCTTGACGCGACCCTCTACCCCGGTCCGGTCCTTTTCCCGGCTCTCCTTGACCCGCTGCAACTCGGCCGAAACCAGTTCCGCATCA
>JACRLS010000049.1:0-11677 GCA_016235225.1 Nitrospirota bacterium
GACGTAGCCGTAGAGGGCGGTCGCCTCAGCCAGGGATGCCAGGACGTCGAGCGTCGCCAGGGCCGTCGCCATGACCTGGATGCGCGGCACCTCACGCGCCACCCGCGCGCGGAGAGCCTCGAAGAGCTCCAGTTCCAGTGCGGCCAGTCGCAAGTCCGCTCCCGTGACCCGTCTCTCAAGCTCCTTCAACTGGGGCGTGGTGAAGCGCTCCGCATTCACCAGCGTCTGCTTCCGCAGGCAGTCCGCCGGCACCCGGCTCAGATTGGCTTTCGTGACCTCGATGTAGTAGCCGAAGACCTGATTGAATCGGACCTTCAGCGAGTCGATGCCGGTCCGTTCCCGCTCTGTCGCCTCCAACGACACCATCCAACTCTTGGCGTCTCGGCAGGTATGGCGCAGTTCATCGAGTCTGGGATCATACCCGTCTCGAATCACGCCTCCGTCCCGAAGCGTGGCCGGAGGCTCCGGGTGAACTGCCTGCTCCAGCAGGTCATGGATGTCCGTCAGAGTGTCCCAGGCTTGGTGCAACTGAATGAGCAATGGCGCTCGACCAGTGGCCAGCTTGGCCTGGAGTTCGGGGAGTGCAGCGAGGGACTGCTTGAGCCCCAACAGTTCCCGCGGGGTGATGGACCCCAGCGAGACGCGGCTGCTGAGACGGGACAGATCCGAGATCGAGCGGAGGATCTGCCGGATCGCCGTTCGTGATTGATAGTCCGTCAGCAGATTGTCCACGGCGTCGAGCCGATCGACGATCGGCGCCAACTCGATGAGCGGCCGGCTGATCCACTCTTGGAGCAGGCGGCTGCCCATCGACGACATGGTCCGATCCAACACGGACAGGAGCGTAGCGGGGGGGCCCTCTGCTGGACCGGCGCCTGATGGGCGGAGCAGTTCCAGGTTACGGAGTGTCGCTTGGTCGTGCGCCATCTCGCGGCCCGGCCGCCCGCGTCAGGCCCCGGCATCCGAATCCGTCGAGCGATGCGACCCCGTAGAGTTCCTTGAGCGCCCGCTCCGCTTCCTGGCTCTCGAAGGTCCGTGCCATGCGCACCGAGAGGCGGAAGGGCCCGAAGCGAGCCAGGGACGGTGACGAGAGGTCGAGCGACTCGGAACAGAGCGTCTCTTTCGGGCTCAAACGACTGCATTCGTCGTACAGCTCACGCAAAGCCTGCGCACCGCTGAATTCCTGGATCCAGAATTCCCCGGTGGATGGCTCCAGCACGGCGAGGCCCGCGACGAGTTTTTCTGCGGGAACGGTATGCGGGGCCGGCAGGGAGATTGCCGCAAGGTAATTCGATTCGGTGGGCGACAGGAGTTCGGTGTCCGTGAGGGTGCCGGGCGTGTACAGCCTCACCACTTCACGGCGCACCAGCCCTTTCGCCACTTTCGGGTCTTCGACCTGTTCACAGAGGGCCACGTGGCGCCCGGCCTTGAGCAGCTTGGCGATGTAGCCGGTGGCCGCATGAAAGGGGACACCACAGAGCGGTACGGGATCGGGCCGGCCCTTGTCCCGGGACGTCAGGGCGATGGACAGAAGGCGGGAGGCCTCTTCGGCGTCCTCATAGAACATCTCGTAGAAGTCGCCGACGCGGAAGAACAGTACGGCGTGCTGATAGGCCCGTTTGATCTCGCGATACTGCCGCATCAGCGGGGAGAGGTCTGTCTCAGTCATCCACGACCTCCTGCGACTCGCGGAGACCGGCCTCACGCACCGAATGTTCCGGTTTGCGTCGGGCCATGCGCACCCGTTCCAGGTCCGCTTCAGACTCCTGGAGGGACTTGGTCATGCGGCGCAACTGGATGCGGGCCTTCGCCCAGGCGGGGAAAAGCAGAATCGTCGCAATGACCAGCCCCACGACGAAGGCGCTGAAAATCGGCTTATAGACCTTCGTCGACGCTTCCTTCAGACCGAACAAGTATCGAAAGGTGACTTCCTGCTCCTGATTCTGCAGGAAGAACGTCAGCGAGAGAATCAGAATCGCGTAAACCCGCCACGCAGCTTCCGGTACGTGGCCTCGAGGTGCTCAGGCATGACGCGCGTTTCGGCGAACAGAGGCATGAAGTTGGTGTCGCCGTTCCAACGGGGGACGATGTGAAAGTGGACGTGTCCCTCGATGCCGGCGCCGGCCACTCGACCGAGATTCAATCCCACGTTGAATCCTTCCGGCTTCACGGTGTGACGCAGGACTCGGAGCGAGAGGGTGGTCAGACCGATGAGATCCAGGGCGACCGCGTCAGGCAAGATCTCCAACGCGCCCGCATGGGCATAGGGCGCGATGAGCAGGTGGCCGCTGTTGTAGGGGAAGAGGTTCATCATCACGAACCCGAGCCGCCCGCGATGAAGGAGCAGATTGGTGGCGTCTCTTCGCTGACGGGGCTTGAGGCAAAAGATACATCCGACAGGCCGGTTCGCCCGCTTGAGATAGGCCATCCGCCACGGCGCCCAGAGCACCCGCATCAGCGAGACCTCGCCGCGCGCCGGCTGCGCCTGTCGTACCGATTCGTAAATCGTGCGAGGAGCCGTTGCGACGCTGCGCCGGTGGCGGCGAGGGACAGATGTCTCGACCGGGGACTCCGGTGGGACAGGCGCACGTCCAATCGGTCGTGCGGCAGATCCGTTCCGGCTTTGTCGGCCCATTCGATGGCGAGAGCCGCGCGGTCATCCGCATACTCCCACAAGCCGACACCATGAAGCGCGGACGGATCATCCAGGCGATAGAGATCAGCATGAGCCAGCCGGAGCCGTCCGGCATACTCATTGACGAGCACAAAAGTCGGACTGCTGACCTGCCGTGGCGGAGCCCCGACCCCCAACGCCAATCCCTTCACCAGCACCGTTTTCCCCGCGCCCAGGTCTCCGTACAGTGCGATCACATCGCCCCCATGCAACGATTCACCCAAGAGACAGCCGATCTGCTCTGTTGTGGCCGCTGACCGGGAGAGCAGCGACCATGTCCGCACCACGGAGTCGGTTCGCCCGGCGGCTTCCCGTTGTCGACGAATCCCCACCTCACCGCCCCACAGTCTTCGAGATCGCCTTCGGAATTCGATCCAGCAAGTCTCCGGCGATCATCCCGGCCTGTCCCATCTCTGCTGCCGCTAGGTCGCCGGCCAGTCCGTGCAGGTAGACAGCCACCCGTGCCGCATCCCACGGGGACAGGCGTTGTGCCATCAATCCGGCGATCATCCCGGTGAGGACATCCCCGGTTCCAGCGGTCGCCATGCCTGCGTTGCCCATCGGGCAGATCGCCGCCTCGCCGTCCGGTCTGGCCACGATGGTGCGTGCGCCCTTGAGGACGACGATCACATCCCGGGCCGAGGCGAGGCGCTGGGCGGTCCCGATGCGGTCGGCATTGATCGATTCGGGGGTCGCGTCATCGACCAGGCGTGCCATCTCACCCGGATGGGGAGTCAGCACGAGCGGCGCTTTGGATTCGCCAAGCAGGCGAGTCTTCCCCGCCAAGGCATTGAGCGCGTCCGCATCCAGCACGGTCGGCTTTTCGAGTCGTGGGATCAGGGCCTGCACCAGATCGACGGTTTCGGGATGAGTCGACAAGCCCGGGCCGATGGCCGCCGCAGTCCGTGACGAGACGAAGGTGAGCAGGCGATCGAGCCCCGTTCGGGACAGGGTATGGGCCTTGGTTTCAGGCATGGGGACCGTCATCACTTCCAGCACCTTCGCTTCAAGCGTGGCATTCACCCCGGACGGTGTGGCGACGCTCACGAGCCCGGTTCCCACACGGAGCGCCGCCTTCGCCGCCAAGGCCGCCGCGCCGGTTTTTCCGATCGAGCCGGCGATGATGGCGGCATGTCCAAACGTCCCCTTGTGGGATGAGGCGCGACGGTCCGGCACCAGGCGAGCGATGTCGGTCTGAGACAAGAGACCGAGCGCGCTCGGGACCTGATCCGACAATGAGGCGGGAATCCCGATATCGCCGACGCGAACGATGCCCGCATGGTCGAGGCCGGGCCCCACGAACAATCCGATTTTCGGGTGGCCGAGCGTCACGGTCGCCGTCGCCCGAACGGCGACTCCCATGATGGCGCCCGTGTCGGCATGGATGCCGGACGGCAGGTCGACGGCGACGATCGGGCGACCGCACTCGTTCATGCATTCGATGGCCGCTCGATAGGCCCCGCTGACCTCGCTGGTCAGTCCCGTACCGAGAATGGCATCCACGACCACGAGGCTTTTGCCGAGCAACGACCGGAGCCGATCAAGGGTCGGGGAGATCAGCGTGGCGCGCGGGCCGGAGCCCTTCTTCCATCGCAGCCACATGACCTTCGCGTCACCGGTCACGCCGGCAGGATCATGAAGGAGTACGACCTGCACGGTGATGCCGCGTTTGGCGAGAAGTCGGGCGGCCACAAGCCCGTCCCCGCCATTGTTGCCTTTCCCGCAGACGATGGTGGTAAGCCCGTCGGTCGCCGAGCCACGGATCTCCCGCACCAGATCGGCCACGTGGGTTCCGGCCCGCTCCATGAGGGTCAATCCCGGAATGCCGGCTGCCACAATGGTCCGGCGGTCGAGAGCCTGCATCTGTGCGACAGTGAGAATTTTCATGGGGGGTGTCGTTCAGATCAGTCGCGCCATCACCGGGCCGAGAACGGAATCGCCTGGGCATCCGAACGATCGTCCGGAGCGCACAGCTAGTCCGCCGTCAACATGGCTTCTGCGATGGCGTAATCCGCCTCGTGGGCCAAACTGAGATGAATACGGGTGGCGCCGAGGCCGGCCATGATCTCCTGGACGCGGCCGCTGACGTGGGCCACCGGCTTGCCCGACTGGTCATTGATGACCTGAATGTCCACCCACCGGATGCCGCCCGTCCAGCCGGTTCCGAGTGCCTTCAGCACCGCCTCCTTCGCGGCGAACCGGGCCGCGAGCGATGCATAGGGCGCGGCCCGGCGGAGGCAGTAGTCCCGCTCCGCTTCCGTGAAGAGGCGTGTGAGGAACTGATCCCGCCACCGTTCCGTCATAGCCCGAATCCGGGGAATGCTGACGAGGTCAAGCCCGATGCCGATGACCTTCATGGGATCTGGGTCTGGGAATCGATCAAGGCTTTCATCTCACGCACGGCTCGATCCATGCCGACGAGTAAGGCACGGGCCATGATGCTGTGCCCGATGTTGTATTCCTCGATCTCAGGCACGGTCAGAAGGCGAGAGACGTTGAAATAGTTCAAACCATGTCCGGCATTGACGCGCATGGCCAGTTTGCCCGAGAGTTTGGCCGCCTGCACGATGTTGTCGAACTCCGTCTGGACGTCCTTGAAACTCACCGCGTTGGCGTACCGGCCGGTGTGCAACTCGACGAGATCGGCCCCGACCTTATGGGCGGTGCGGACCTGCTCGAGATCGGGTTCGATGAACAGGCTGACGGGGATATCGCCTTCATGCAGGCGGGCGATGATGTCCTTGATCCGCTCCCGATGCCCGGCCACATCCAGCCCCCCCTCGGTCGTCAGCTCCTGGCGGCGTTCCGGGACCAGCGTGACGAAGTCCGGACGAACGGAGAGCGCGATCTTCACCATCGCCTCATCGGCGGCCATCTCGAGATCGAGCTTCGACTGGACCGTCTGACGAAGGATCTGAAGGTCTCGGTCCTGGATATGGCGCCGGTCTTCACGCAGGTGGACCACGATGCCGTCCGCGCCGGCCAATTCCGCCAGCACCGCGGCTGCGATGGGGTCAGGCTCCCGCCCGCCCCTGGCTTGCCGCAGGGTGGCGACATGGTCCACGTTGACGCCGAGTCTGGCCATGGAAATCCGCGACCTTTGCCCGGTTCGGGTGAGAGCGTCAGCACGGGCAGACACACACGCGGCGTATTATTGCAGAAAGCCAAGGGGGTGACAAGCAAACAGGCCCTGGCTGAATCCGGGCAAACGGCGACCTGGCCCCGCGCATAAAAGTCCCGCAACTAGCGATAAAATTTGACTGATTCCGGCAGTCTCTTTAGAATGATTTTTCCCGAAGCCGGCTCGGTACAGGGGGTCAGGCTCGAGGTCCGACACTCGCAGCGGATTGAGGATTCATGGAAGGCTTTTACCGAATTAAACGGCTCCCTCCGTACGTATTTGCCCAGGTCCAGTCGCTGAAACTGGACGCGCGTCATCGCGGGGAAGATATCATCGACTTCGGAATGGGAAACCCGGACCAGCCGACCCCGCGCCACATCGTCGACAAGCTCATCGAAGTCGCGAACAATCCCCGCAACCATCGGTATTCAGCGTCCCGCGGGATCACTAAGCTGCGCCACGCCATCGCCGGCTGGTACAAGCGGAACTACGACGTCGATCTTGACCCGGAGACCGAGACCATCGTGACGATCGGGTCCAAGGAAGGGATCGCCCACCTGGCCTTGGCCATGGTGGGTCCAGGGGACGTCGTATTGACTCCGACTCCGACCTATCCGATTCACATGTACAGCGTCATCATTGCGGGCGGGGAGGTCCGGGGGATCGAACTCCGTCCCGACAGCGACTTCTTCGAAGATCTGACCCGCGTCTATCGCCAGACGCTCCCGCGGCCCCGGATGCTCATCATCAACTTTCCGCATAATCCGACGACCGCCGTCGTGGATCTGGAGTTTTTCAAGAAGATCGTCGCCTTCGCCAAGGAACATGATGTGATCGTGGTGCACGACCTGGCCTATGCGGATCTGGTGTTCGATGGCTACAAAGCCCCCAGCCTCCTGCAAGTCCCCGAAGCCAAGGACATCGGCGTGGAGTTCTACACCTTGTCCAAGAGCTACAACATGCCGGGGTGGCGCGTGGGCTTCTGTGTCGGGAACCGGGAGGTGATCGGGGCGCTCACGAAGATCAAGAGCTACCTCGACTATGGCATCTTCCAGCCGGTGCAGATCGCGAGTATCATCGCCCTGAACGGTCCCCAGGATTGCGTGAAGGACATCGTCAACCGCTACCAGCGGCGTCGTGACGTCCTCGCCAACGGGCTGAACCGGATCGGCTGGCCGGTGGACAAGCCTCGCGCCACGATGTTCGTGTGGGCCCGGATTCCGCGGCCCTTCCGCGGCATGGGCTCGCTGGAGTTCTCCAAGCTGCTGTTGAAGGAAGCCAAGGTCGCCGTCTCTCCCGGCATCGGATTCGGCGAAGGGGGCGATGAACACGTACGGTTTGCGCTGGTGGAAAACGAACATCGCACCCGGCAGGCGATTCGCGGGATCAAGAAGGCGCTGAAACTCGAGGGGGAACCGGCATGACGCCGCGCGCCCGCATCGGAGTCGGGCTGGTCGGCTTCGGCACGGTTGGGGCCGGTGTGGTCAAGATTTTTCAGACCAATGCGGCGCTCATCCGGCGGCGTGTCGGGGTGCCGGTGGAGCTGGTGCGGATTGCCGACGTGGATCTCAAGAGAGATCGAGGCGTCGAGGTGCCGGCCGGCCTGCTGACGAACGACTACCAGGCCGTCCTGTCGGATCCGGCGGTCGACATCGTCCTGGAACTGGTTGGCGGCTATGACATCGCCAAGAAAGTGATCCTCGGGGCCATCGCCAAGGGGAAATCCGTCGTGACGGCCAACAAGGCCCTGCTCGCCGCCCACGGCGAGGAAATCTACGAGGCGGCGGTACGGGCCCGCGTCGATTTGGACTTTGAGGCCAGCGTCGGCGGCGGGATTCCCGTCATTCGCGCGCTGACGGAGGGCCTGGCGGGCAATACGATCCTCTCCATCTACGGCATCATCAACGGCACCTCCAACTATATTCTCAGCCGGATGACCAAGGAGGGGCACAGCTTCCAGGATGTGCTGGGGGAGGCGCAGCGGGCCGGTTA
Organism: Nitrospirota bacterium; assembly: GCA_016235225.1. GTDB lineage: Bacteria > Nitrospirota > Nitrospiria > Nitrospirales > Nitrospiraceae > RSF151. Next base: position 7,788 of record JACRLS010000049.1, read on the forward strand.
TGCGGAAGCGGATCCGACGTTCGACGTGGCCGGCATCGATTCCGCCCACAAGCTGGCGATCATGGTCAGCCTGGCCTACGGTACGCCCGTCAATGTGAAGGATGTGTACACGGAAGGCATCACGCGGATCGCCCCCCTCGACATTTCCTATGCCAAGGAATTCGGCTACACGATCAAGCTGCTGGGGATTGCGAAATTTACGAACGGCGATATCGACGCCAGAGTGCACCCGACCATGATTCCAGCGACCTCGCCGATCGCCCAGGTCGAGGGCGTCTATAACGCCATTCAACTGGTCGGGGACGCGGTCGAGGACATCGTGCTGTACGGCCGGGGAGCCGGCTCGATGCCGACCGGGAGCGCGGTCGTCAGCGACGTCATCGCCATCGCCAGGAATCTCCTGCTGGGCGCCACGGGTCGGGTGCCGCCGGCGTCATTCAAGCAGGATGAGCGACGACCCATCAGGATTCGTCCGATGGAACAGGTTCGGTCGTTGTATTACATCCGGTTCATGGTGCTCGACAGACCGGGGGTGCTGTCGCAGATCGCCGGCGTGCTCGGCAATCACGGCATCAGCATTTCGTCGGTCATTCAACAGGGACGCAAAGAGGGACAGACAGTGCCCGTGGTTATCATGACGCACACAGCCGGCGAGCGAAACGTGCAGAGTGCGTTGCGTGAGATCGACGGCATGCCGTTCATCTCCGAGCCCACCACGCTGATTCGCGTGGAAGGACAGGACGAATGAGCCGCACGGTCGACTCGCGGCGGGTCTGATCGGGGCGGTAGACGGAGCTTGTATGTCGCGCTGGCGCGGGGTCATTGAAGAATATCGCAAGTTCCTGCCGGTGACGGAACAAACCCCCGTCGTGACACTCGGCGAGGGCAACACGCCGCTGATCCCCGCGCGACGATTGGCTCGGCGCATGACACCGGGCATCGAGATCTATCTCAAGTATGAAGGCGCCAATCCCACCGGCTCCTTCAAGGATCGCGGGATGACGATGGCGATCTCGAAGGCCCTAGAGAAGGGCGCCCGCGCGGTCATGTGCGCCTCGACCGGCAACACCTCGGCCTCGGCGGCCGCCTATGGGGCGCGAGCCGGGCTGACGGTCTACGTGTTGATCCCGGCCGGCAAGATCGCACTCGGCAAGCTGTCTCAGGCGATGATGCATCACGCGAAAGTCATTCAGATTTCAAGCAGCCGGTGCGGCTCCCATCGTCTTGGGTCGGATTGTGAAGGAGCCGCAGACAATTGCCACCGCGATCCGGATCGGCAATCCGGCCAGTTGGAAGGCAGCGTCCCAGGCGGTCGAGGAATCGGCCGGCCAGATCGACATGGTCACCGACGACGAGATCCTGGAGGCGTATCGGATCGTGGCGGCTGAAGAAGGCGTCTTTTGCGAACCCGCGTCGGCCGCCTCCGTGGCCGGGCTGATGAAACTGAGTCGAAACGGAGGGCTCAAGGAAGGCGACATCGTCGTCTGCACCTTGACCGGACATGGATTGAAGGATCCCGACACTGCGATGGGCGTCTCCGTGAAGCCCACGACTGTGAATGCAACTCACGAAGACGTCGCCCGCCTCCTGGACCTCTAAGCACGCATGTCGGTCGCCCCGCATACAGCCGGTTTCCTCGCAGTGAGCCGCACGATCACGTCACCCATGGGGACACCCTCGCGCCGATGAAGTACGTTGTTCTGCATGCCGGGGGGCTCGCCGGTCCAGCACACTCTGAGTTGGGCGGCAAGACCCTGCTCCAATCAGCTTCCACTCCCGCGCTCGACCGTCTGGCGCGTTCAGGAGAGCTCGGACAGATCGCCTTCCCGGCCGACGGCTCACCGCATGTCAGCGAATGCCTCCAAATGGCGCTCCTGGGGTATGGCCCTAAGAAGCAGTATCCCGGTTCGGCCTCCTTGGAAGCCGCGGGGCTGGGCGTCACGGTCGGCGAGCAGGATATTGTGTTTCGCTGTTGGCTGGTGACCTTCCGCGTCGGCGCCCAGCCCGGGAAAGAGGGGGACCTCAAAAAGCTGACTCCACAGCTCGTCATGGACGATGCGACAGCCGGCGGAATCGGATCCGAAGAGGCACGCGAGCTGATCGATGCCGTCAATGAGCAATTGGGATCGGAGGCCATGCAGTTCTATCCCGGAGCCGGGCACCGCCACCTCATGGTGTGGGTCGACGGCAAGCCCCGGATTACCTGTCATGATCCGCTTGATGCCGTCGGTAAGCCGATCGGAGGATTCCTCCCGACCGGTGAAGGGTCGGACGTGCTCAAGAAGCTCATGGATGCCGCCATCATTATTCTCCGTGACCATCCCGTCAACGACCAGCGGCGCGGCGAGCGGCTGAAGCCGGCAAACGGCTTCTGGCTCTGGGGGCCTGGACGTGCCGTCCATTGGCCGAATTTTGCGGAACGGCGCCAGCTCAACGGGGCGGTACTGTCCACCAACGATGTCATGCGGGGCGTGGGAGTCTGCGCGGGACTGGAGCCGGTCGATTCTGCCGGACTGCAGGCTTCGGACGGGGCGCCGTTCTCGGGCGTCGTCGAGGCCGCCCTTCGCGAACTGCACAAGAAGGACTTTCTCTATTGCTACCTGGACCTGCCCCTGTGCGTGGGCACCACGGCCGGTCTGAAAGAGCGGACCGCCGGCGTCGAGGCCTTCGACCGTGAGGTGGTGGACCCCTTGCTACAGGGCCTCTCCAAGCTCGGTCCCCACCGCCTGCTGATGATCGCCGATCACGTGCGAACCCCCCTTACCCCCGGCACTCCCTTCCCCTCAGCCCCAACAGTCCTGTATGATGGCAAATCAGCCCAGCCGTCAGATCCCCCGCGCAGGTTTACGGAACCGGATGCTGCGCGGGTCTTGCCACTGGCGTGGGATGCGGCCAAAGTGATGACGAGGTTGTTGGGGCGGTCGTAACGATTCTCCCGGGCTGCTGGAGCCTGTCCGGCGTTGCCGTTCGATTCACCCATTGCTGGGCTTCGTGCAATGGGTGATGAAAACAAAGCACACCCGCCAGGCGGGTACCCACTGGGCATCGTTCGCTGCAGTAGAAAGGTCAATGTCGGGCAGGCTCCTAATGGCCCTGATAGTCCAAAAATACGGTGGGACTTCGGTGGGATCGACCGAGCGGATCAGTCGTGTGGCTGATCGTGTGGCCGACACCGCCCGAAAAGGCCACGAGGTGGTCGTCGTGCTCTCCGCGATGAGCGGAGAGACGGATCGGCTGATTCGCATGGCGCAGGAACTGTCCAAGTCGCCCGATGAGCGCGAAATGGACATGCTCCTCTCGACCGGCGAACGGGTTACGATCGCCTTGCTGGCGATGGCGCTCCGGGAGCGCGGGATTCACGCACAATCGTTTACCGGGCGACAGGTCGGCATCATCACCAACAGCAGCCATACCAAGGCGCGCATCGCCCGGATCAGCGCCGAGCGGGTCCGGGAAGCCCTGGCTAAGGGGATCGTCCCGGTTGTGGCCGGCTTTCAGGGCATCAACGAGCGGAACGATGTCACGACGCTTGGGCGGGGCGGCTCCGACCTGACGGCCGTGGCGCTGGCCGGGGCCTTGAAAGCCGACCGGTGCATCATTTTCACGGATGTGGACGGAGTCTATACCGCCGACCCGAACGTCGTACCGTCCGCGCGTCGGCTCGACAAGATCTCCTATGAGGAAATGCTCGAACTGGCCAGTCTCGGGGCGAAGGTGCTCCAAAGCAGATCGGTGGAGTTCGCGGCTCGGTACGGAGTGCCGGTCGAAGTGCAGTCCAGCTTCAAGGAAGGGCGGGGTACGCTCGTGACGACTGAAGATGCCGATATGGAACGCATGACGGTCTCCGGCGTGACGGGAGACCGGAACCAGGCGAAGATCACGATCATCGG
>JACRLS010000049.1:11690-26976 GCA_016235225.1 Nitrospirota bacterium
ATCGCCAAAGACATCGAGGCCAGGTCCGTCGCCGTGACGGAGGCCATTGCGAAGGTCTCGCTCGTCGGCGTCGGGATGCGATCCCACTCCGGCGTGGCGTCCCGCATGTTCGAGGTGTTTGCGCGGGAGGGGATCAACATCATGATGATCAGCACGTCCGAGATTAAAATCTCGTGCGTGATCGATGAGAAGTATCTGGAGTTGGCGGTGCGGGCGCTCCATGCCGCATTCGGTCTGGACGAAGTACGGTCATGAGCGGATCGAAACCACAGAAGGCCCGCGTCAGGCGGGGCGCGGATCAGGGACGGTCGGCGACGCGGCCGATGACGGCGCCGTTGCGTCCGCTGGAAATCTACGACACGACGCTGCGGGACGGGGCTCAGGCCGAGGACGTCAGTTTTTCGGCGGACGACAAAGTCCGCGTCGCGCAGAAATTGGATGAACTCGGCGTACAGTTCATCGAGGGTGGCTGGCCCGGAGCGAACCCCAAGGACATCGAGTTTTTCCGGATCATCAAAACGATCCCGCTCCAGCATGCCACCGTGGTGGCCTTCGGCGCGACCCGCCGGGCCGGCAATCCCGTGCACAAGGACGCCAACATTCAGGCGCTATTGGCGGCCGACACCAGTACCGTCACCCTGTTCGGGAAAAGCTGGAATCTGCACGTCACGGAGGCCCTGAACGTCTCGCTGTCGAAGAACCTCGAACTGATCGAGGACTCGGTGGCCTATCTGCGCGAGAAGGGCCGCCGCCTCTTTTACGACGCCGAGCATTTCTTCGACGGCTACAAGGCGAATCCCGACTACGCCCTGGAGACGATCCGGCGGGCGGTGAAGGGCGGGGCCGAGCGGGTGATTCTCTGCGATACCAACGGCGGCGCCATGCCCTGGGAAATCCGGGAGATCTGCGCCGTGGTGAAGCGGGAATGCCCCGTGCCGCTCGGCATTCATGCCCACAACGACACCGAGATGGCCGTGGCCAACTCGCTGGTGGCCGTCGACGCCGGCGTGCTCCAGGTTCAGGGGACGATCAACGGTATCGGCGAGCGCTGCGGGAACGCCAATCTCTGCTCCATCCTGCCGAACCTCGAGCTGAAGATGAAGCGAGGAGTTCTGGGCGACCGGCGCCTGTCCCGGTTGCGCGAGGTCTCGAATTTTGTGACCGAAATCGCGAACCTGATGCCCAACAAGCACCAGCCCTACGTGGGCGATGCGGCCTTCGCGCACAAAGGGGGCGTGCACATCCATGCGGTGCAGAAAAACCCCGCGACCTACGAGCACATTGTGCCGTCGCTGGTGGGGAACCGGCAACGGATGCTCGTGTCGGATTACTCCGGCCGAAGCGGGTTGCTCGGCAAGGCCGAACTCTACGGGATCAAACTGAGCAAGGACAATCCCAAGCTACAGGAACTCCTCGACCGTCTAAAAGACCTGGAGAATCAGGGCTATGCGTTCGAAGGGGCGGAAGGGTCGCTGGAGCTTCTGATGCGACAGGCGGTCGGGCGGTATAAGCCGTCCTTCCAACTGCTCGGGTTTCGCGTCATCGTCGAGAAGCGCAACGCCAAGGAGGCGCCGATCTCCGAGGCGACGCTCATGGTGAAAGTCGGCGACGTGATCGAACACACGGCGGCGGTCGGCCACGGCCCGGTTGATGCGTTGGATCACGCGCTGCGGAAGGCCTTGGAAGTCTTCTATCCGCAACTCCGCGAAGTGAAGCTGCTGGATTACAAAGTCCGCGTCCTGGCTGCCAATCAAGGCACCGCCTCCAAAGTCCGCGTTCTGGTGGAATCGGGCGACCAGAAAGAAAAATGGGGCACCGTGGGCGTCTCAGAAAACGTCATGGAGGCGAGCTGGCAGGCGTTGGCCGACAGCATCGAATATAAGCTGCTCCCGAAGGACCGATAGGGCATTTTTTCTTTCCAACCAGTCATCCCCTCTGAAATTCCCTTGACATGGCCCATAACCTTGCGTAATTTATGGGGAAATTTTTCCTCGTCGCCGAGCGTGCGCATTCGCACTCATTCGCGAAAGTGCTGAAAAAACGTCGAACTGAGGGCCGAGGGGGATGGCATGAGAAAGTCCGACATCGCCAATGACATCTATGAAAAGGTCGGCATTTCCAAGAATGAAGCGGCCGATATCGTCGAACTCGTGTTGAACTTGCTCAAGGCGGTGCTCCAGAAGGGCGAATCGGTGAAGATCGCCGGCTTTGGCAATTTCATCGTGCGCAGCAAAGGGGCGAGAAAAGGGCGCAACCCACGAACCGGCCAGGAGATCGGCATCACGCCGCGACGGGTCGTGACCTTTCGGCCCAGCCAGGTGTTCAAGAAGTATGTGAATTCCTGAACGAGCAATACGAGAGGCGCGCATGAGCCTCCAGTCAGAGCCCAGTCGAAAACTCTTCTACAAGATCGGGGAAGTGAGCGAGCAGACGCAGCTGCCCACGTATGTCCTCCGATTTTGGGAATCGCAATTCGGATTTCTCAAGCCGCAAAAGAGCCGGGGGCAGCAGCGGCTGTACCTCCAGCGCGATATCAACACGGTTCTTGAAATCAAGCGCATGCTCTACGACGAGGGGTACACGATTGCCGGCCTCAAGCGGTACTGGTCGCGACGAGGGCGACGCGCCGGCAAACGGATCAGCCCGCGGGAAGTGACCGAGCGGCTGCGCGGCAATTTGCAAGCGATTCTCCGTCTGTTGGATTCCTACAAACAGAAGTCCTGAAGGTCTGCGGAGGTTCCTCGTCCAGAAAGTGGGTTGAGTCGGGGCGTAGCGCAGCCCGGTAGCGCACTCGCTTGGGGTGCGAGAGGTCGAGGGTTCAAATCCCTCCGCCCCGACCAGCTTCGAACCGTCAGGTATCACGATTCGCCTCCCTATTGTCCGTGAACATTCTAGTGACAAATGACGACGGGATCAGCTCGTCGGGGCTGACCGCGCTCGCGCGGGCGATGCGCAAACTCGGCAAGGTTTGGGTGGTGGCGCCGGATCGCGAGCGGAACGCAGTGGGCCACGCCCTCACACTCCACAAACCCTTACGGATCACACACCTCGATGCGCAAGTGTTCTCGGTCAACGGGACGCCGACCGACTGCGTCAACCTGGCGCTGAAGAAGCTGATGCCGAAGCAGCCGGCCCTGGTCATCTCGGGGATCAACCGGGGCGTCAATCTCGGCGACGACGTGACCTATTCCGGGACCGTCTCCGCCGCCCTGGAGGGGACCATCATGGGGATTCCCTCGATTGCGGTCTCCCAGGAAGGCCAGGAGGAGTTTCATTTCGATGCGGCGGCGGCCTATGCGGCCCGTGTCGCCAAACTTGTCCTGAAGCACGGCCTGCCTGAGGAAACGTTGCTGAATGTGAACGTGCCCAATCGCCCCCTCAGTGCCATCAAGGGAGTCAAGTTCGCGGCCCTCAGCCGGCGGCGGTTCGACGATCCCATCGTGGAAAAGCGCGATCCGCGTGGCCGGAAGTATTACTGGATCGCGGGGACGCGCATGTCCTGGAATCGTCACACGAATTCGGACTATGACGCCGTCCGGGAGGGCCGCGTCTCCATCACCCCCATCCATCTGGATGTCACGCATCATGCGGCGCTCGACTTGCTCCGCCACTGGGAGTCGCTGCTCAACGGGCGAAACCGGTCGCGCACGCGCCGAGGAGGCGGGCGATAGATGCTGACGATCCACAATACCCTCACCGGGCAGAAGGAGCCGTTCAAGCCGATCACGCCGGGTATCGTGCGCATGTACGCCTGTGGCGTCACGGTCTATGACAATTGCCACTTGGGCCACGCGCGGAGCGCGCTCATCTTCGACATCATCCGCCGCTACCTGGAATTCTCCGGACTCGCGGTGACCTATGTGCGAAACTTCACCGACGTGGACGACAAGATCATCGCGCGCGCCGCCAAGGAAGGCGTGACCTGGACGGAGATCGTGGGCCGGTATCTCACGGCCTACGATCGCGACATGGCCAGAATCGGCGTCAACGCCGCCACGGTCCAGCCCAAAGCCACCGAGCACATCGGCGACATCATCGCCTTGATCGAGCGGCTGCTGGCAAAGGGCCATGCCTATCGGGTGGACGGAGACGTGTACTTTCTGGTCGAGAGCTACCGCAGCTACGGCCGCCTCTCCAAGCGCAAGGCCGAGGATCTGCAGGCCGGCGCGCGGGTCGAGGTCGATGAGCGGAAGCGCAACCCGATGGACTTTGCGCTCTGGAAAGCGTCCAAGCCTGGTGAGCCGGCCTGGGACAGCCCCTGGGGGTCGGGGAGGCCGGGCTGGCACATCGAATGTTCGGCCATGTCCATGCGCCACTTGGGAGACACCTTCGACATCCATGGCGGCGGGATGGACCTGATTTTCCCCCATCATGAAAACGAAATCGCGCAGTCGTCGGCCGCCACCGGAAAGGAATTTGCACACTGTTGGATTCACAACGGCTTCGTGCAGATCAATCAGGAGAAGATGTCGAAGTCGCTCGGCAATTTTTTTGCGATTCGCGACGTTTTCGAACGGTCCGGCTGCCGCGAGTCCGTCACCGGAGAAGTCTTGCGGTATTTTCTGCTCGCCACGCACTACCGGGGCCCCCTCGATTTCTCCGATGCCGGGCTTGCGGAGGCCAAGCGGGCGCTCGACGGCCTGTACGGACTGTTTCAACGACTTGAAGAAGTCACGACCACATCGGGGGCTGCCGATCCTCGACTCCGGGAGGAAGTGACCCGCCTCGACGGCGCCTTTCGCTCCGCCATGGACGATGACTTCAATACGGCGGAGGCGATCGCGGCCTTTCAGCGGCTGCGGAATGAGGTCAATCGGCTGTTGGCCGCGGGCCTGTCCGCGTCGGCTTGTCGTGAGGCGCGCGAGGCTTTTCGGTCCTACGGCCGGGTGGTAGGCCTGTTCCAATTGCCGGCCTCGGCATGGGAATACAAGGAACTGCAGTTCCGGGTCAGCGGGCAGGCCGCCGGGCTCGGCGATGCCCCGGCCGGTCTGTCCGACCATGACATTGAGCAGCAGGTGACCGCGCGCAACGACGCCCGATGCCGCAAAGACTTCGCCCGGGCCGACGAGATCCGGAAGGCCCTCGCTGCGCAGGGCATCACCATTGAGGATCGGCCCGATGGCACCAGCCGGTGGAAAAAGTGACGCGGCCGATCTGATCTACGGGCTCCACGCCGTGCGCGAGGCGCTCAGGTCGGGGGCCCGGCCGATTCAGAAACTCCTCCTCGTCGGCCAGGACCGGCAATACGGCGAATTGTTTCAGCAGGCGCGCGCTCAGCAAATCCCGGTCCGGGTGGAACCGAAGGTCGCGATGGATCGACTGGTGCCGGATGGCCGGCATCAGGGTGTCATTGCGGTCATTGCGCCCAAAGAGTACGTCCAGCCCGATAGCATCCTGGATACGGCACGCCGGCGAGCCGAAGCCCCCTTTGTGCTGCTCCTGGACGGCGTCGAAGATCCACAGAACCTGGGCGCCGTGCTTCGAACTGCGGAGGGCGCCGGGGTCCATGGCGTGGTGATTCCCGAGCGGCGGTCGGCCCGACTCACTGGGGCTGTGGCGCGGGCCTCGGCCGGGGCGGTCGATCACATACCGGTCGCCTGCGTGACGAACCTCACCCGCCAGATCGAACAGTTTCAAAAGGATGGGCTCTGGGTCTATGCGGTGGATCCGTCGGCCGAGAAGCTCTATACGGCGCTGGACTACCGTGGGGCCGTGGCATTGGTGTTGGGCGGAGAAGGCGGGGGGATCCGGCGTGGGGTGCTTGCACAGTGCGACGATCGGGTGCGGATTCCGATGCGGGGGCAGGTGGCCTCGCTCAACGTCTCAGCGGCGGCGGCCATCCTGTGTTACGAAGTCGTCCGACAGCGCCACCCCGACGCTACACAGCCTTGACCAGGCCGCCCGTCAGCGCTGTCTTGAGCAGTTGCGCGGTGTTGGAGACGTCGAGCTTCTTCATCATGTTGGCCCGGTGAGCCTCGACGGTCTTCACGCTGATTTTGAGTCGGCGGCCGATTTCTTTATTCTTGAGACCGGACCAGATCAGTTGGAGAATTTGCCGTTCACGCTTTGTCAGACCTTTCGAGCGCCGGCGGGTGGGGAGCCGTCCGATGCTCATCCGTCCGTTTCCGCTTGTGGTTCCCATTGGGCTCTACTCCCGTTGGTGAGATCACATGTCTGTCGATCAATGAGCCCGGATGATATTCGTCAAAATATGTAAGCAATCATATCAGTGGCCTTCCCATATGCAACGAAAAACGTTTCAGACAGCAGCGGGAGAAACGAGCTAAATGGCGGCCACGCTTCTGGCCCTGTTTGTGGTCGGCGCGTTCATCGGCAGCTTTCTGAACGTCTGCATTTACCGTCTGCCGCGGGGCGAATCGGTCGTGTGGCCGGGATCGCACTGCCCGAGTTGCAATCAGCCTGTGGCCCCCTATGACAACGTGCCGGTGCTGAGCTACCTGTTGCTGCTCGGCAAGTGCCGTCGGTGCCGCGCCCCGATCTCAATCCAGTATCCGCTCGTCGAAGTGCTCAACGGGCTGGCTTATGTGCTGGTGGTGTGGCGCTTTGGGCTGACCTGGCCCGCGCTGGCCTATGCCGCCTTCTGCTCCGCGCTCATCGTCGTCAGCGGCATCGACCTGGAGCATCAGATTATTCCCGACCGGATCACGCTGCCGGGTCTGGCCATCGGGCTCGTTGCGGCGGCCACGATCCTACCGATTACTCTTGTGAACGCGGTGATCGGCGTGGCGGTGGGCGGAGGGCTGCTGTGGTTGCTGGCCTGGCTAAGCCCCTATCTGTTCGGCAAAGAAGGAATGGGCGGCGGGGATATTAAGCTCATGGGTATGGTCGGCGCCTTCCTCGGCTGGAAGCCGGCGCTGCTGACCATCATGCTCGGCGCCATCGCCGGATCGGTGCTCGGCATTACTCTTATTGCGATCAAACTGCTCCGCCGCGACCAGTACATTCCCTTCGGTCCCTTCCTGGCCCTCGGCGCCGTCGTCGCGCTGTTCTTTGCCGACGACCTGCTGGCCTGGTATCAGAGCTTCCTGCCGGCCGCACCGTGACCAATCGCTTGCCCGAAAAGCCAAATATTTCATCTTGACAAGCAAAATGGAAGTCGTATAAAACCCGCCCCTACTTGTACTGACTCGTCAGGGACGACGAGAACATTCACGGAGGAAACTCACACGGAGGGTGTCCGTGTCCCTGGCTTTCTCTGATGGAAATCCTGCCAAGCGTGTAGTCCCTCAGCCGGTCCTCGGCGTGCACTTCCTCGCATCGGTCCCTAATCGCTCAGTTCAAGGGGACTGACTCGCCCGTCTACTCGCGTGCTGTCCCCCTATCCGATTCACGTACGTAGGCCTGCACATGCACGATGGTTCCATGTCCTAAGCGTTTGATCTTGCGTCAAAATGATCAGAAGGGAGTGGGGGTGTACTGTTTCAACTACGTAGGCCGAGACATGCAGACACGGTTGTGCGTCGAGAACGCGACAGTGACCAAGGGACACGATTTCATTGGCGAATTCGCTTCTTCGGCAATCGGCATTAATCTTGCGCTTCTCCACGGTGAGCAACAACGAGGGGAGATCATCCATGCTGACCCTGATGCTGACCCTGCGGGTAGCGGTGACGGCTGTTGTACTTGGCCATCTTGTCTTCGCCTTCGGCGGAACCGGCATCACCCAGGCGGCGCCCTCAAGTTCCAGCTCCACGGCCGACGCGCCGGCGAAGGAGCAACCGAAGGCGAAGCCGATCGACAAACCAAAGGAGAAGCCCAAGGCGGGCTCCTCGGCGGATTCGGCCGTCTCTGCATTTTCTGCCTCGGGCGGGGCGGCGGGAGGCGCCGGCTCTCCGCTCGGCATTCCGGTCTCGTCCGCGCACGACCCGTTTTCCGGGAGCTTCGGCGCCACCATCCCCATCGCGATCCCGCCCGGTCGGAACGGCATGCAGCCGACCGTCCAACTCATCTATGGCAGCGGCGCCCCCAGTAGCTGGGTGGGCGTGGGCTGGCAGCTCGATCTCGGGACCATCGAGCGCCGGGCGCGCTTCGGCACGGATTACAGCAAGGAAGAATACGTCCTCCGCGTGAACGGGGCAACCAGCGATCTCCTGCCCGTCTCGTCGGGCAGTGCCGACTTTGTAGCGAAGATTGAAAGCGGGTTCTTACGGATCAAGAAACTCTCCTACGACGGCACGAGCGGATGGGAAGTGACCGATCCACGGGGCATGAAGTCCTTCTATGGCCGCACGGCAGAGAGCCGCCGGGCCGATCCCGCGAATCCCACGAGCCGGATCTTCGCTTGGCTGGTCGATCGGGCCGAAGACCCCCATGGCAACTTCGTCTCCGTGACCTATTGGACGGACACGCCGAACAACGAGGTCTATCTCGATGAGGTCAAATACACCGGCTTCGGCACCACCGACGGTGCGAATTCGGTCAAGTTCTACCGGGAATCGCGGACCGACGCCCCGGAGATGTATACCGCCAACTACAAGATCACAACCGCGTACCGCTTGAAATCCATCGCCGTTCGCAACAACGGCGCGCTGCAACGGGCCTATCAGCTCACCTATGGCACCCCCTCAAGCACGACGAGGTCTGTCCTGACCTCAGTCCAACAGTATGACCGGAATGCCTCGATCAACACGAGCACCGGCGCGGTCACCGGCACGAGTCTCCCCGGCACCACCTTCACCGCGACTGCGCCTCCGATCCCGTTGACGGAGCCAGCCCAGTGGATTCCATACTACAATGAGTACGGGAGTCCGAATTCGAATGCTCCCTTCAACTTTGTCGGCGACTATAACGGGGACGGGAAGGCAGACTACATGTTTCTGAGCGGGGGCGAACATGTCGCCCTCTCCACCGGCACCGGCTTCGCGCCGTTTACGACCTGGCTCGCCACCCCCATCAATTGTTCACCCGGCCACCAGGGGTGCGTCACCACTGGCGACTTCAACGCGGACGGGAAGACCGACCTGATTTGGAATGCCGGCGGGGGCAACCACTGGGTGGCGCTGGCCAATGCCGCCGGCAACGGATTTACCGGCCCCCATTTATGGACGAGCGGCGCGACCTACAATCCTGGCTATCAGTTTGCCGCCGACATGGATGGAGATGGGCGAACCGACTGGCTCTGGTTTGCCAATAACGCCTGGTATGTGGCCCTGTCGAAGGGAGATCATTTCGAATCCAGCGGGCAGCCCTGGATCACGGGCACCTACCATAACAGCAATCATCAATTTCTCGGCGACTTCAACGGCGATGGGAAAACCGACTTCATGTATCTCCATGGGGGAGGGGCAGGTTGGGCCGTGATGCTGTCGACCGGGAGCAGCTTCACGACGCCGACCCAATGGATCGCCGGATCGTGGAACCCGTGGTGTGAGATGCCTGGGGATTTCAATGGAGACGGCAAGACGGATTTGATGTGGTGTGACACGGTGCGAACATACGTCGCTCTGTCCACCGGCTCATCATTCATCCCGGGGACTGAGTGGATCTATGGAGTAGGCCAATATTCCTACAACATCAATTTCCAGACGGTGACCGATCTCAACGGCGACGGAAAGACGGATGTGGTCTGGAGTGGTGGTGGGGACAGCAACATCCGAGCGCTCATCTCGACGGGGAGCGCATTTCTGGGCCCCGTCACCGTGGTTAACTACTTGTGGGATCCTGAAAACCCCAACACCCTCGACAAGCTCTACGTAGGAGATTTTACCGGCGATGGACGTGGCGATCTCATGTGGCTATCAGTCCTATGCCCTGGGGGATATAACTGCGGGCCCGATGGTATTTACGTGTCAGTTAGTCAAAGCGAAACCGACGGCAACCGGGCGTCCGACCTCGTGAAGGCGATCACGAACGGCATCGGCGGCACCACGACCATCAGCCATGTCCCCTCGACGCAATTCGTGAACACCCAACTGCCCTATGCCATCCACGTGGTGGGGTCGATGTCGACCAACGACGGGAACGGGAACGTGGCGACGACCAGCTACAGTTACAAGGACGGCTACTACCACCTCATGGAGCGGGAGTTCCGCGGATTCAATTCGGCCACGGTCACGGGACCGACGGGACCGAACGGTGAACAGCAGATTTCGGAGACCCTCTTCCATCAAGGCAACGACGTGGCCGTGGATGTGAACAATCCCGGCGGGGCCGACGGCTACACCAAAGGCAAGCCCTATCGGACGAAAGTGACCGACGCCGCGGGGAATATCTGGGCCGAAAGCACCACCGAGTATGCCGTGGATACGGATGGCGCGGCTCCCTGGTTCACGCCGCCGAAGCATCTGTATGCCTCTGCCTGTCAGGGAACAAGTGCCGGTTCTTGCGCGGGCGCTAAAACCACCCACACCGAGCTGACCTACGATCATACGTACGGCACCGTGACGCGGGAGGACCAACACGGCGATACGTCAGTGACCACCGATGATCGCACGATCACCCGGACCTTCTCGCCCAATACCACGGCCTGGATCGTCAATCTGCCTGTCACTGAGACGATCTATGCGGGGATCGGCACAAGCTCGGCAAATCAGAAGTCGCAGACGACCTTCTACTACGATGGCACCACAAGTTGCGGAACGGCGTCCTCGACCCAAACCCCGACCTTCGGCAAGCTCACGCGGGTCGTCAAGTGGTTCTCCGGGGGGACCAATCCCGAGACGCGGATGGCCTACGATCCGTACGGGAACCAGATCTGTCTGCGAGACCCCCGGGGAAATACAACCACGACCAGCTATGACAGCGGCACCAATACGTTCCCACTGACGACTACCAATGCGGTGGGCCATGTGGGGAGCACCACGTACTATGGCGTGAATGGTGTCGCCGCAGACACGGGCCTCTACGGACAGGGGAAGAGCGTGACTGATCCCAACACCCGGACGACGACCACGGCCTACGACGCGTTTGGCCGACCCTCCTCCACCACCGCGCCCAACGGGCTGGTGAAGCAGACCAGCTATGTCAATCTTGGGACGGTGGGCTCTCAGCATGTGTACACCTACATTGCCAATGTGATCGGCGGCACGAACTTCAAGACCTGGACGTACTTCGACGGCCTGGGCCGGACGATCAAGAGCAAGGGGACCGGCCCGCAAACGCCCACGGCCCAGGATCTCGTCACCTTGACCGAGTACAATGTCCGGGGACAGGTGAAACGCGCCTCCCTCCTACATGTTGAGAACGGCACCCCGCTATGGCGCACCATGACCTACGATGCGCTGGGGCGGGTGAAGACCGTCACCACACCGGATGGGAGGACCGTCACCACCTGCTACGGCCCTTGGGTGACGGTGGTCATCGATCCGAAGCAGCATAAGAAGCGCACGGTGGTGGACGCGGCTGGTCGCACGCTGACCATTCAGGAATACACCAGCACCTATGATCCCTCGCAGTGCAGCACCGCCGAAGGCTCGCCCTATGCGACCACGACCTATCAGTACGATGTGCTGAGCAGTCTCACGAAGGTCACGGACGCCGCAGGCAATGACACGACGATGACCTACGACACCCTGAGCCGCAAGAGCGCCATGCACGACCCGGACATGGGGAACTGGAGCTACGTCTACGATGCGGCGGGCAATCTCATTCAGCAGACCGACGCGAAGGGCCAGAATCTCTACTTCCAATACGATGCGCTGAACCGGCGACGGCAGAAATATTTCGGCACCCAGAAGGCGCTCGGTAGCGGCGACGTGGTCTATACCTACGACGGCGCAACGGCGGACAATCTGGTGGGCCGCCTGGCCTCGGTGGTGGACAGCACCGGCAACGTCACATTTCGCTACAACGAGACGGGCCAGATCGTCCGCAGCGACCGCACCGTCAGCGGGGTGACCTATACCACCGTCTCGTGGTACGACCTGTTGGGGCGGGTCAGCACGATTCAGTATCCGGACCACACGAGCGGCGCGCCCAGTCTGGTGAATTACGAGTACACCGGGCCTTTTCTGAATCGGATTGTCGACCCGACCACGAGCTATGTCTATGCCCAGTACAACAATTACAATGCTCTGGGGCAACCGGTGTCGATCAACTACGGCAACGGCGTCAATACCTACTTCACCTACCAGTCCAACACGTTTCGTCTCCAGAGTCTGCAGACGAGCAAGAGCAGTAACACGCTGCAGAATCTGGAATATGCCTACGACAACGTGGACAACGTCCAGAGCATCACCGATTTTCTGACCTCGGCCAACTCCCAGACGTTCGGGTACGACGATTTGAATCGGCTCACCTCTTCCACGAGCAGCGCCTACGGGACGCTCAGTCACACCTACAACCAAATCGGCAACATGACGAGCAACACGTCGTTGTCGCCCAGCACGTATACCTATCCGGCGAGCGGATCGAGCAGCGTCCGCCCGCACGCCGTCAGCACGGCGGGCAGCAACAGCTACACGTATGACAACAATGGCAACATGCTGACCGGCGCCGGGCGAACGATCACCTACGACTTCGAGAATCGTCCAACCACGATCGTCTCCGGCGGGCAGACGACGACGTTTGTCTACGACGGCGACGGCGGCCGGGTGAAGAAACAGACCGGCAGCACCGTCACCTGGTACATCAGCAAGCTCTACGAGCGTGTCGGCGCAAGCTGCACCAATACGATCTTTAGCGGCTCCCAACGCATCCTGGCCAAGCCGGTGGCGTAGAGCACCCTCTACTTCTGTCACGGCGATCATCTGGGCTCGACGAGCGTGGTGACGGATAACACCGGGACGCAGGTCGAGGCCCTGACCTACTATCCCTTTGGCCAGACCCGCACCAACGTCCCCGGCACGCCGGTCAACGTGGCCCACAAGTATACGGGCAAGGAACTGGACAACGCGACGGGGCTCTATTTCTACGAAGCGCGCTACTACGATGCCATCTTGTGCCGGTTCATCTCGGCGGACACGCTGGTGGGGAATCCGAAAGATCCGCAAGATCTGAATCGCTACGGTTATGCCCGGAACAACCCGCTCAAGTACACGGATCCGACCGGCCATTTTGTTGAATGGGTGATCGCAGTTGCCATTGTTGCGGGTGCAGTCACGGCAGGAATCCAGAGTGATTGGAACCCAAAGGCCGTCGTGTTGGGGGCGGTTATTGCCGGGGCCTCGGCGGCTGCTGGAAGTGCGGCGGGGATCTATGTGTCGTCATCATTGGGAGCTGGAGCATTAGCGGGTGGAGTTATTGGAGGAATCGCCGGAGGGCTGACCTATGCCACTCTGAATCAGTTGGCTGGCAACAAGGCCAATTGGGGACCGTCGATTGCCTATGGCGGAGTGGCGGGAGGGGTCGCGGCGGGGGTCGGAGGGGCCGTCTCTACCTTCACGGACAGTCAAGCCGTCCAAGCTATTGTCGGGGCGGTGGCCGCCGGCGCCACGAGAGCCGGCCTGGGCGGCGGCAATATCGTGAAGGGCGCGCTCATGAGTGCCGCTGTGGCCGCCGTGACGACCTATCTTGTCGTGGAGTACGGCACCTCGCCCGCTGAGGCGCAGGTTAAGGCGCAGGAGGACAATGCAAGTAGGGCGCTACAAACACAGCAATCAGACTTAGGCCAGAGGGCTGGGATGTTTGGAGCAGGCCCGCTGATTGAGTACCTGGGAGGCTACGTGCTGTCTTCCCGTATAGGCCTGACCTTGACCGAGATGTTGATGGCTGATGCGGGCTATCTAGGATACAATCGCAGTACCGGCCTAATGCAATTCGAGAAGGCTGGAGGCTTCGGCGAAGCAAATCGGCTATTCGACAGTTTCCTTGCCGAGGGGGGGACTCTCCTCCGATCCCAAGAGAGTGGGTTGCGAGTACTGCAGTATGGTCGCGACACGTTTATAACCGTTAGACCCTATTCTAGTGGAGGCTTTCCGACCCTTGACGTGCACACCCCCGAGTTAATTTTCAAGTTTAGATTCTAATGATTTCTAAAATTAGCCTTGCTGAATTTTCAGAGAAATACAAGCTGGTGCATGACGCTATTTTTAGTGGTCGTTCTGTATTCCAGATGCCTTTCGAACACCTAGAGTGGGATTACGTGATACTTCCAGGAAGAATTCACATCGCCGATGATATTCTACAGGCTTTAGCATCAGCTGCGATCCACTGCGGGGATATATGCTTTATCGCTACTTCCTGTGAGGCGGATATGGCAATGCCACACGAAGACTCAATTGTGGGAAGCTGGGAGGCTGATAGATTCGGAGAGATTGACGACGTGGCGCCCGTTCTTAGCTCAACTGACAATCATGTATTCGGAAAATCGGGCCGTTGGGGGATGATCCGCTACTACGACGATTTCTCCTGTGTTGGAGGTGATAAGGGCTTTATGGAAATATTTCTTGGTTCGCTGGGAGGGAGAGACACCTTAAAGGAAAGGTTTCGAAGGTTTGATTCGGAAGGATGGTACATTGACAAAGATTACAAGTCAAAGATTCTCAGGAGTGTTGGGTGGGATTGACGTCTCCCTCGAAAACGACGATGGTTCAAAACTAGGGAACTAGAAAAGGTGTCAGGGTGCGTCGGCGCAAAGCCGGAGGAGAGTCGCGAAGGCCTTGAGTGATGCGGGGTGTTGGGTAACCGATATCTCGAAGCGTTCACAGAGGTAAAACCGGGCAGTGTATTGAACTCCGAAAACATCTTTTTGTGGTGGCCGACCTTGTCCTGACAAGGGGAAGGCAATAGTTGAACATCAAAGGCGAGTCCGATGTGACCCCCACGGAGTCTGAGACCACAGGCACGGTTGGAAACTTTTCTCACGGAAGCCGAGAGACCCCGGCGATATCCGTTTCTCCCATGGAAGCGCATCGGTCGGAGAAGGCACGAGGCCACAAGTCCGACAGGCACGTCGCTGGGGAGTCAGACAGCTCCATAGTACCGCCGAAGCCGGCGAACAAAGACAGCGGTCCGCTGTCGGCGGAGTCGGTGGAGGGAAGGGGGCTGACCAAGAAGAACGTCGAGCAGCTGCTACTGGACCGGACACAGCGCCGGACCTTCAGGTCGCGCGGGCTGCTGGGCGTACGAGCCGCGGCACGTCTCCGATGTGCGGGGTGGTCGTCACCATCCAAGGTAAGAGCCGTATGCGGTAGTGCCGCACGTACGGATCTGTGCGGGGTGCGGTCAGCAATGACCGTCCCTACCGCGAGTGTGCCGAGCATGTTCGACAGCTTGAGGGTGAAAGTCCCTTTGACAGCCTGATGGAGGTGAAGTCATAGCGAAGCGCAAGGGCGTCACTGCGAAGTGGGGTCTGAAAGAAGCGTGGAGCAAACGTACGAGCCGATGT
>JACRLS010000153.1 GCA_016235225.1 Nitrospirota bacterium
TCCCCTTTGTGTCTGACCTTCTCCATGTCACGGTTCATGGGGCTCCCTCGCTCGTAAATCCTCAGCGAGAAGGGCGGGGCGAGCGAGAAAGGCGGGACAAGTCAGGGCCACCCGTCGCGCCAGTCTCGCTTTTCTCGCATGTCTCGCCAGTTCCGCCAGTCTCGCGCGACCTTCGCGGTCTATTCCTGCACGCCCAGCTTGCGCAAGAGCGCCATCATCGGGCACCAGCCGGTGAACGCCGACTGGATCAAGTTTGCCGCCACGACTACCATGAGATCATTCCCCTTGGGATGCACGGTGGCGCCGAGCAGAATCGCAACCAGCACGAACAGACCCGCGATCAAGCGTCACCGCTCGTTGAGTTTCATGGGTCACCTTTTTGCACCCTGTCAGAGACCGGTCAGACGGAATGGATTCAGTATGGACTGGTTCCCCCGTCAGCGAAGCGCTCACGAATCCAGTCTCCCACGTAGTGGGTCACGCCGATGACGATGATCGCGATGGCGACATGCTCGCCGATGACCTTCCAAGGAGACGCCTGTTGCTCCCTGGCCATCAGAAAACTCAGGATCGCCAGCAGGGCGAGCCCCCACAGGACACTGGCGAGAATGGCCGTCTCCAAGGACCAGACTAGAACCGGGACCAGAAACGTGAGCGCGACCAGGAACTTGGCGAGGAAGGTCATCGCGGTGGATTCCCAGATATGCGCCACGCTGTGCTGATTTTCTGCTTCTTTCGTCACGTGAATCCCGAGAGCATCCGAGAAGGCATCGGCGATCGCGATGATCAAAATCCCGCCGACGACGGCCACTTTGGAATGCGTCCCGGCGTGGAGGCCCACCATCAATCCGAGCGTGGTGATCACCCCGGAGGTCAGGCCGAAGCTCAGCCCGGTCCGCACGGAGGGCTTCATCGGAGCACCAGCCCGACCACTTGCGCCAGGCTCCACGCGAGAAACAGGCCATAGACACTCCCGAAAAACAGCGGGAAGCTGACCGCCCGGTGGGCCCACCATTGCCGATGCGTCCGCAGTGCCCAATTCGGCGTAAACGTAGGCGGTTCATTGCCTGGTTCCGACCAAGGCTCATGCCGCTCGCGCAACCACCGGAGCCCGGACATCAGCTTGCGATCGGGCCACTCCGGCAGGCCTTCAATGCCGCGCAGTTGCCATTCCCATAAGGAATTCTGCGCCGAAAATCTCCCGAGGACGATGGCCATCTGGAGACAGAGGAGAATGCCGAAGACACTCAGCAGCGCGATCACGATCGCCAACGTCAGCGTGAGGGGGTGCCGTGACACAAACAGTCCGATCACGGCCACAAAGATCGAATGGGCTAGCAGGTAGGCCGAGAGCAGACTGTGATAGTCCCGCACCCCCGACGTCCACAGCGTGAGGAGGTGCGCATAGGTCCGTTGCGGCGCAGGAGGGCCCTCTCCGGACATGGCCGGGTCCTGCCTGGTTTCGGTCATGGTTGCCGTATGGTCAGTCATAATCTCTGCCTTCAACGGGGGTTACACGCACAGCGAAGCCGTATCGCAGCCCCCGCCCCAGTGTATCAAGCAACCGACATGCCTTGATGTGATCATTGGGCCGCGTCGCCCAAGGTCTTGAGAATACAGGTGCTTAGACCCCGCGGTATCGGGGAGTTTGAGGGCGGCGTGGAGTCACGGGGCCTTCCGCCGAGGAGATCAGGGACGCCTGCGGAAACGAGTCTGGCGCAAGATGCTACATATGAAAGCACCTCCCCCGACACAGGCCGCACCGGACTTCTCACCCCCAGCGCCACATTCATGGACCAACTCTCCGCCGTCATATCCGGTCGCAAGAAGCACACTCGCCCCGACCAGTGCCGGGAGGAGGGACAGGAGGAGGTTGTTCTCTCACCTACCCTCGCCTTGTCAGCACGCGAAAGGCCGTCAGTGCCAGGAACATCCAGAACCAGGACAATCGGAACGTGGACCATGACCGAATGAATGGGATCCATCTGTTCCTCTCCTCAATCATTCATCGACCCGTTTCAGGGCCCTTGCCGCCACGGGAAAGAAAAGGAATCGAGCGGCCCTGCCCTCAGAGCGCCTCTCGATGATAGAATATTTTTTTGGTCAGCTCCGCCCCCATGACATACAGGCCGACAAGAAGCCCCATCGCCAGCTGGAATGAGACTGGCACGGGAGTCAACCCAAAGAGGCCTCCCAGCGGCGAATAGGGTACGAGAACCGTGGCGGCCACAACGAAGCCGGTAGCCAAGACCAGCAGCGTATGGGGCCGACTCTTGAAAAAGGGTCGGCGGGTCCGAATGACCAGGACGATCGTCGCCGCGGAGATGACCGATTCGAGAAACCAGCCGGTCCGGAATGCCGCCGTGCCCGCGTGGAGGAAGAAGATCAGCACCGCAAAGGTCAGATAGTCGAAGACCGAACTGATCAATCCGAACGTGATCATGAATTTTCGGATGAACGCAATGTCCCAGCGACGAGGCTTGTCCGCCAATTCGGCGTCGACGGCGTCGGCGGCGATCGTCATCTCCGGCACATCGGTGAGGAGATTGACGAGCAGGATTTGTTTCGGCAACAACGGCAGAAACGGGAGAAAGAGCGAGGCCCCGGCCATGCTGAACATGTTGCCGAAGTTGGCGCTCGTCGCCATAAACACATACTTCATCGTATTGGCGAAGGTTCGCCTCCCTTCGCGCACTCCCTCGATCAGCACGCTGAGATCCTTGTCCAACAGCACAATGTCGGCAGCCTCTTTCGCAACGTCCACGGCGTTCGCCACCGAAATCCCGACATCCGCCGCGTGCATCGCCGAGGCATCATTGATTCCATCCCCACCATAGCCGACGACATTGCCGGCCTTTTTGAGGGCGAGAATGATGCGCTCTTTCTGGTTGGGTTCCACGTCCGCAAAGATCGTCACCTCGTTGACCCGCTTCATCAACGCTTCATCACTCATCTGACGCAGCTCCGGCCCGGTGAGGATGACGGGTTCGACTCGCCCAACCTGACGGCTCATGTGGGCGGCGACCAGGCGGCTATCTCCGGTCACGATCTTGAAGGTGATCCCGAGCTGCTCCAAGCAAGCCAACGTCCGCTCGATTTCAGGTTTCGGGGGATCCGAGAAGAGCAGGAATCCTGAAAAGATCATGCCGGCTTCGTCCTGTTTGGCGATATGCGCGACCGTCCCGGCATCGCGATAGGCGACACCCAAGATACGGAATCCTTGACCAGCCCACTCGTCCTGACGCATGCGGAGTTCCGCCTCTATGGAAGCGATCGGCACAAGGCTTCCCTCTCCCATCTCCGCCGCCGAACAGACTTCGAGGACGTTCGACACGGCTCCTTTGGTGACCAGCAGGCGGGCCTCCCCTCTCGAGACGAGAATGGAGAGCCGCTTCCGCACAAAGTCATAGGGGACTTCGTCCAGTTTCTGATAGTCGGAGAGATCGAGTGCACGGTGTCGCCGGATGGCCTCATCGATCGGATTCATGAATCCCGTTTCATAACGGGCATTCAGATAGGCATAGAAGAAGACCTGATCGCTGGGCGCCCCGCGCACGTCGACGGCTCCCTGCAGACGCATGACCCCTTCCGTCAGCGTGCCGGTCTTATCCGAACAAAAGACGTTCATGCTCCCGAGGTTCTCAATGGAGGCGAGTCGCTTGACGACGACCCGGTGCTGAGCCATCCGTGACGCGCCGTGCGCCAAATTGACGCTGATGATGGCGGGCAGCAATTGCGGCGTCAGTCCGACCGCCAGGGCGACGGAGAAGAGGAATGACTCCAGGACGGGCCGAGCCAGATAGGCATTGATCGCAAAAATGGAGAAGACGAGGAGGAGCGTCACTTCCAGCAAGAGGTTGCCGAAGTGTCGGATGCCTCGCTCAAATTCCGTCTCCGGCGGTCTCAGCTTCAACCGCGCAGACACCTGCCCGAACTCGGTGTCCGTGCCTGTCAGGACGACCAGGGCCGTTCCGGTCCCGCTCACCACGTGCGTGCCGAGAAAGAGGCTATTCGTCCGCCGACGCAGCGGCGCCTCGGGCGGAAGCAGGCCGGGTGTTTTCTCGACGGGGTAGCTTTCCCCCGTCAGCGTGGCTTCATCGATGAACAGATCCTTGGCCTCCAACAGACGACAGTCTCCCGGAATCTTGTCCCCCGCCGCGAGGCTCACCACATCGCCGGGCACGATCTCGTCCAACGCGACATCGATGGGAGCACCATCCCGCAAGACCCGCACCTTGATCTCCACGAGGGAGAGCAATCGCAGGACCGCTCGTGTGGCGCCATATTCCTGCCAGACGCCCAGCAGACCGCTGACGAGCACAATCGCGAGGACAATCGCAGCATCGGTCCGAGAACCGAGCAGAAACGAAAGGGCCGCCGCAACTAGGAGGATGAGGATGATGGGGTTTGTGAATTGGGCAAGAAGGAGATCCACGACCGAGGACCGTCGCCGGCCGGTCAGTCGCGTCGACCCGTATTGTTCAACGCGCCGGTTCGCTTCATCGCAAGGAAGTCCCTGCTGGTGAGCACAGATGGTGCCGAGCAGCGTGTCGATGGGCAGACACCAGAAGAGGGATCGCATCGCCTGACCGGACGGCAGGGCAGGTCCGA
>JACRLS010000167.1 GCA_016235225.1 Nitrospirota bacterium
CGCAATCAGCCCACGCCCATCAGCTCTCCGAGGAAGAGGCGGACTATAGCACGCGGTTTTTCAGTCAATCAAAAGGCCTCAACGGGCGCCATCGCCCTAACCCCTCGATCGAGGCACGGCCCCCCCCTCAGCGGACTGGTCAGACAGCCACCCGGCATTTATCGTAGATCCAGACAGCACATCCGCCCGGTGCGGATGCACGGAAGGCACCACAGCCATCACCACAGACAAGGAGAACGTCATGATCATCCGAACCCTTCTCGCCACGGCCACATTGTTGACCCTGTCGGTTGCCGCCCAGGCCAGGCCCCTCACGATTGTGACCCCCAACAATACGGCCGACGCGCGCGCCGCCAAGACCATTATCGAGGATAAGCTCCGGGCGAAGGGGTTCATCTTTGCCGAAGCGACGGACAAGAGCCTCTATATCCTGATCGATTCGGTCCACCACAAAACCAAAGCCGGTGAGGATGTCGGCATGGTCGGCACCATGGTGATTGCGGTACCCGGCAAAGGCAAGGCCTCTCCCATGACTCAGGCCTGCCTGCAGGACCGGCGGACCGCCCAACTCATGAAAGACACCGACCTCATCATCCTGGACTGCACCTCCGCCATCAGTCTCGACGACAAAGCACTGGCCAAAGTGATGGCCGATTTCGCCCTCTTGTCGCTGCGCCGTGAGCTGCCGGCCACGCCCATGCCGGACGAAAAGGCGGAAGCGGGAAACGCCCAACGGAAGCTGAAGTCTTAACCGATTTCCCTGAGGCGGTCCGCTGATTCGCATCGGGGTCAGCGGACTGCCGCGACACATCGGTCTCATCGCACCCCTCTTCGACCGCTTCAGCCTCCCTTCGCCTCGCCACGCTTGTTCTCACGCTCCTGATTCCTCTAGAATGCCGCTCCCAATCTTAACCAGGAATGGTGAGGCGCCTTGTGACGCCCCAAGAAGCTCGGGCCCATTACAACTATCTGCTGACCCTGTGCATCCGCAAGGAGGAGGCTTTTGGCCCCCTGGCATTTACCTTCATCAAGGACCATGATCTCGGGCAATTGGGCCTCACCCCTGAAGAGCAGTTCAACCTGTTCATGGCCACGGCGGACGTCTTTGCCGCGGAGCCTAAGCGCTATACGCACAAGCTGGATTGTCTCAACAAAGCCCAGCAGATCCTCCGCCAGACCCAGTTTGACGACCCCGGCCTGGCCCGTCACCTCTCCCAGGACATTCACAAGACCTCGGCCGAACTGGATCTGTACAACGAGGCCATGCGCACCCAGCGCAGCGCCCCCGCCGCCTCGCAGGACCGAACCAGGATGATTATTGAAACCGACCTCCCCGATTACTTCCTCCGCGTCGCCCAGCAGCGCGCATCGACCTACTACCAGAACAAATTCAAACTCACCAAAGACTCGAAGGCCGCGCAACACTTTACGACGCCGACCCGGAAGTTCGACCCGGACAATCAGGTGGTCCAGAAGGAATTTGCCGGTGCCTGCGCACCCTTTATGAGTGCCAGGACCGGCGGGTTCCATCTGATGCTGCCCTTCGATCTCAAGGTCAGCCGCCGGCCGGACGACCCCCTCGAAGCCGCCATGCGCATCTGGTACGCCAAGATGGGCTATTCGTTTCCCCTGCGGTACGACATGGGGAAGCTCTGCAGCTATTACGACGACCAGGTCCTCGACATTCCCCTCGACGACCCGAACCTCCTGTTCGTCTCGGCCTCGCCGCTGAAAGAACAGGACCTGGGCACGGTGACTCGTCCGCTGCCGGATGACGTGCCGCGTGACATCGGGCTCCCACGGGCCATGCTCGACGGGTCGCATGCCCTCGGGCCCTTTCTCCAGCTCGTGTGCAACGTCAAAGTCTGGTTCGATGCGGAGGCCGTGTCGGTGCTCATCCAGGGCGCTCCGGACCTCCACGAGTACGGGCTGCAGGGCGGCACCGGTCTGCTCACACGGACCTACGCCACCGACAAGGTCCAGGCCTATGCCCCCTCATCCGGGCGCCACTGGCAGCAAGGCCTGAGCTTCAACTTCGTGAACATGCATCTGCAGCTCGCGCCGGGAACGGACTCGGCCTTCGTGCCCTTCAATACGCCGATCTTTTCCGTCTACCCCGTACTGAACAGCAAGCTGTACCGATTCGACGACGCGCGGAACGTGGAGAAAGGTCAAGGTTAAGGTCGAGGAACTCAGGAAAAGAAAGACATGTGGTCTGAGCTTGAAGTTTCCGTCCATACCTCAGCCTTAACCTTAACCTCAGCCTCAGCCTCAGCCTCAACCTCGGCCTTCTGACCATGATTGATCTAAGAAGCGACACCGTGACCAAGCCCTCGGAGGGCATGCGCGAGGCGATGGCGCGCGCGCCGGTCGGCGACGACGTGTACGGGGAAGACCCCACCGTCAATGCACTTCAAGAGCGGGTCGCCTCCCTGCTCGGCAAAGCCGCCGCCCTCTTCGTTCCCTCCGGCACCATGGCCAATCAGTTGGGTCTCCGCCTGCACGCGCAACCGGGGCAGGAAGTCATCGTGGAAAGCCGCTCCCACATGGTCCGCTACGAGCAGGGCGCCGGAGGCGCGCTCGCCGGCGTTCAGTTTCACTGGCTGGCGACCTCGAACGGGATTCTCTCCCCGGAGCAGGTCGAAGGCGCGATCCGGCCTCGAGACCCCCACACGATTCAGACGGCCCTCATCTCCGTGGAAAACACCCACAACAGCGGCGGGGGCACCGTCTACCGGCTCAAATCCGTTGAGCAGATTCAGGCCGTGGCCGAGCGGCATCAGATTCCGATGCACCTCGACGGCGCGCGGCTGTTCAACGCGGTGGTGGCTGCCGACGTTTCCGCCTCGGAGTACGCCCGGCATTTCGACACCATATCGTGCTGCTTATCCAAGGGATTGGGCGCGCCGGCCGGCTCGTTGATCGCCACCAGCATCCCCGGCGCCATAGACCGCCTGCGCCGATTCCGTCGCATGTACGGAGGCGCCATGCGCCAGGCCGGCATTCTGGCCGCGGCGGGTCTGTATGCGCTTGAGCACAACATCGCGCGCCTGAAGGACGACCACGAGCGTGCCAAGCGGCTGGCGCGCGCCCTGCACACCATCCCGCACATCAGGGTGAACCCCGACGCGGTAGAAACCAACATCGTCTTTTTCGAGGTCATTGGGACTGCGCTGCCGCCCAGCGAGCTCGTGACCGCGCTGAAGCGCGAGGGCGTCTTGCTGAACGCCGTGGGAGGCTCCCAGTTCCGCGCCGTCACCCACCTGGATATCCGCGAAGAGGATGTCGACACGGCCGCGCAGGTACTGCGTCACATCCTGACCGCCTGACACGGCCCTCCCTGACACGGCCCTCCATGCCGAACGCCTCGTTGACGATTCCGGGCCCGGTCTTTAGAATGGCGTTACAAGAAGTACGGGAGCAATAGAGGGCTCTGTGGGCCGACTTGACGCCGTCTCGTTCCGACAGATCTCGCAGATTCTCGAAGTCACAGACCGTCTGGGACTCTCACGGGAAGCCGTGGAGATTCCGCTCGACCCCGCCAGCCCCGGTCTGGTCCGGAAGCTCCCGAACGGCAAACTGGAGATCGTGGTGGATGCGGATCAGCCCTTCGAACAGTGGTTGACCGCCGTTGAACCCACCATTGTGAAAGTCGCAGAAGCCTAACGCGCATTCATCGACCCAGCCGAATTGCGCCATCAGCTCGTCACCGGAATCGACCATTCATGATGGAACCCACAGCGACACCTTCAACGTCCGAGAGCCGGCCCGACGTCCCAACCCGTGAGGCGCTGCAGGCCGAGCTCCTGCCCATTCCCGAGGCGCCCCCGCCGCCGGAGCCTCTCTCCCCTCCCGGCTCGGAGGAGATCATCGAGGTGGCGCTACGGCACATTCGCGGCAAGCGCGGCGGCGACCTGGTGGCGATTGTCCTGGTGGGATCCGGAGCGCGACGAGCCCTCACCCCCCACAGCGATCTGGACTTGATCGCGCTCGTCAAAGCCCCGCCGGAAGGCGATGAGATCGTCCGCGTCGCCGATCGCATCCTCGACATTCGGTACCGGGAAGCCAAGGCCGTCGAGGAGGAAATGCCGGTCACGCCTCGCCTGCCGGGGCTGTTTCGCAAAGCCCGCGTGCTGTATGAATTGGACGGGGTGGGCAGCGCGCTCCGGGACAAGGCGCAGCAGTGCTTTCGCCAAGGCGTCCCGCCTCCCTCGTTCCATGAGCGCATCCGCTTGAAAGCCGAGTGCTTCCACTGGCTCGGCAAAGCCGAAGACCTTCGCCACGATCTGCCCACGGCTCAGTATGTCTTCAATAGCTTCCTGGATGCCGCCCTGCACGCCTTCGTGCGACTCCGCGGATTCTGGCCCACGGCGCCGGCTGAGATCGTCCGCTTTGTCGTGGCACGCGATCCGGCTCTCGGCGAGATTCTCGAGCGCGCCATCACCTCGTCACCCTTCGAGGCGCGACTCGCCGCCGGCTACAAATTGGCTGCGCAGATCTTTCAGGATGTACCGAACCCTCAGCGCATCGATTAGGACACGAATCCATGAAATCACTGGCATGCTGGACGTCCGCGCTCCTCATGGTCGGACTGCTCTCCTGCGCCTCAACCGAGCAGGCGCGTGATGTGAAATTCTCCGGCTTCCTGGGCGACTACTCCAAGCTGCAACCAGGCGGCCCGGGCGAACCTCTGTTTCTCTATATCAACCCCAAGGCCAACTTCCGTGCCTACGACAAGGCCTTTGTCGAGCCCGCCACCATCTGGCGCAGCAAGAACGCGGATCCGAGCGACGTGTCCCCGCAAGATCTCAAGCG
>JACRLS010000168.1 GCA_016235225.1 Nitrospirota bacterium
GAACCAGATTCACAAGTATTCGGGCGGCACCTAAGAGGCCGAGGCCGATGAGGGCATGGACTGCGCGATGGGATGAGTACGGAAACGCGGAAATGATACGAGGCGCTTTCCCCCCCTGTCAAGGAAGGCTCCGCGCGCCTGGTCAGTCAACAGGCGGTTCGCCCCCGTAGATATTTCTCGAATCTGCAGGCTAGAATGGCCGACGTTATGCGACCACTCCAGAACGGCGAACGCGTCCATCTGGTCGACAAGAAAGGCCGGCAGTACGCTCTGAATCTCAAGGCGGGCGCGGTCTTTCAATGGAGCGGCCAGACCATCCCCCATGATGAGCTGATCGGAAAGCCCGACGGCTCCCTGGTCACCCTCTCCGGCGGCAAACGGATGCTCGTGTGCCTGCCCACCCTCGGCGAATATGTTCTCAAGATGCCGCGCGGGGCGCAGGTGCTCTATCCTAAAGACCTGGCGCTGATGACGATGTGGGCCGACATCTATCCAGGAGCCCATGTGTTCGAGGCCGGCACTGGCTCAGGCGCCCTGACCATGACGCTTGCCCGTGCCGTCGGCCCAATGGGCCGGGTGGTGACCTATGAAACGCGGGAAGATTTTTCCCGCACGGCCATGCAGAATATCGAGCGTGGCATGGGCGCTACGCCGACGAACGTCGTAATGTGCCGGCGAGATGCCTATGCCGGGATCGACGTGCTCGACGATCATCCCTGGTTCGACCGCCTGGTCCTGGATCTGCCGGAACCCTGGCGTGTCGTGCCTCATGCCGCCGCGGTGTTGCGCAGTGGGGGCATCTACCTGAGTTTTGTCCCGACCGTCCCGCAAGTCATGCAGACCGTCGAGGCCCTCGAGCAGGCGAAGGTGTTTGGCCCGATCCAGACCTTCGAATCCTTGCTCCGCACGTGGAATATTCAAGGCCGCAGCGTCCGGCCGGACCATCGCATGGTCGCGCATTCCGGGTTCCTGACCGTGGCCCGGAAGGTTGAGCCGGGCCTCTGGACCGGATCGGCACCTCCCGCAGGAGTCGATGAGGGCGAGGACGAATCGGACGATCGGCGCGGTGGCGACCAAGGAGAAGTTCCATGAATCGGCTGGCAGGCAAGGTGGCGCTCATCACCGGCGGGGGCACCGGCATCGGCCAAGCCATCGCCGAGCGGTTTGCAAAGGAAGGCGCGGCGGTTGTGGTGACTGGGCGGCGCAAGGACAAGCTGGATCCCGTCGTGCATGCCATCGAGCGAAATCATGGACGGGCCCTGGCCGTCGCCGGTACCGTCACCGAAGAGGCGCACGTCCGGTCGGCCGTCGAACAGACCCTGCGCGCCTTCGGTACGCTCAACGTGCTGGTGAACAACGCCGCCATCGGCTCCTTCGGCAAGGTCATGCACGAAATCGACGATGCGACCTGGGATGAGGTGATGGCCATCAACCTGACCGGCATGTTCCGGATGACCCGCGCGGCGGTGCCCGAGTTGATCCGAGCCGGCGGCGGCGCCATCGTCAACATCTCATCGGTCGGCGGCCTGATCGGGTTTCCCATGAGCGCCGCCTACGGCGCCACCAAAGGCGCCATGAACGCCTTCACCCGCTGCATCGCGATGGACTATGCGGCTCAGGGCATCCGCTGCAACGCGATCTGCCCGGGCCTGGTCGAGACTCCGATGGCGGAAGGCCTGCTCCAGGATGAAACCCGGATCGCCGGCGTGCTGGATGCGTATCCCATCCGGCGAGTGGGTACTCCGGATGAAGTCGCCTTGCAGGCAGTCTATCTCGCGTCGGATGAATCCACGTGGGTCACCGGCGGGATCTTCCCGATCGACGGTGGACTGACGGCGCACTGAGTGCTCTCTTAATCAAGGGGGTTCCCATGATGGACTTATACAACCAGACGATCGCGCGATGGGCACTTCCGCTGTTTCTCACGCTCGGGATTCTAGCCTTCGATTTCTACGCGATGGCGGGTGAACCCCTGGACTTTCTGGGCACCGTCATCACCGTCGATGCCCCAGCCAACAAAGTGGCCGTGAAGAAAGACGGAGGCGGGACCCGGTTCACCTTCACGGCCACGGAGAAGACCCGCTTCCAGGGAAGCGGAGTGACCGGGCTTTAGGACCTAAAGAAGGACGACCACGTCGTGGTGCAGTATCAAGTGGAGGGGGCCAAGTACCAGGCCCTGTCGGTGACGAAAGGAAAATGACGTTTTCAGTGATCGGTTCTCCGTTGTCAGCAAATCGAAAGAACTGAAGACGGACAACTGTTGACTGACAACTCTGCACCATGCTCTCCATCAACGCTCATACGCGGCTCTGCGCCGTCATCGGGAATCCGGTCGAACATTCGCTGTCTCCCGCCATTCATAATGCGGCCTTTCAGAAACTTGGCCTGAACTACGTCTATCTGGCCTTTCGCGTAGAGTCGCTCTCCGGTGCGGTGGCCGGCATGAGGGCTCTTGGAAACCTCCGCGGCTTCAGCGTCACGATTCCACACAAGGTGTCCATCATCCCCTTGCTCGATGAGATCGATCCGACCGCCAGGCTCATCGGCTCCGTGAACACCATCGTCGTCGAACAGGGCAAGTTGATTGGCTCCAATACCGATGCCTCCGGCGCCTTACGCGCGCTGAAAGAAGGCAGGGCGATGCTGAAGGGCCAGCGCGTGCTCATGGTGGGATCCGGCGGGGCCGCGCGGGCCATTGCCTTCGCCCTCGCCATGGAGCCACCGCCCATACGGATCGAAGGGCTGACCATCCTCGGCATCCTTGATGACGAGCGGCGGACGCTGGCCGCCGACGTGCGGACCAAGACCTCGCTGCGCGTCGAAGAGGGCCCGATGACCGACGAGGCCCTCCGCGAGACCATGCGGGACAGTCAGGTGCTGATCCACTGCACGCCGGTCGGCATGCACCCGAAGGTCAAGGACAGTTGCGTGCCGGCGAAGTTTCTGGAGCCGCATCTGACGGTCATGGATATCGTGTATAACCCGCTCGACACGCAGCTCCTCAAGGACGCCAAGGCGGCAGGCTGCCGAACGATTCGCGGCATCGAGATGTTCCTCCATCAGGCGATCGGCCAGTTCGAGCTCTGGACCGGACAGAAGGCGCCGGCCGACGTCATGCGCGCCGTCTTGGAATCGAGCTTCTCCCGATGACCGCGCTGTCCGAGTCGTTCGAATTCACCATACCCCACCCCTTACCCCTGGCCCCTCACGTCCTGCCATGAACATCGTCCTCATCGGCTATCGCGGCACGGGGAAGAGCAGCGTCGGGCGCCTGCTCGCAGAGCGGCTTGGGCGGCCGCTCGTGTCCACGGATGCGGAGATCGTGCGTCGTGCCGATCAGGCCATCCCGGACATCGTCCAAGCCCACGGCTGGGACTACTTCCGAGACCTGGAGTCCGACGTCTGTCGGGAGCTGGCCGGGAAGGACGGGCTGATCATCGACACGGGCGGGGGGACCGTCCTGCGGCCGCAGAATGTCGCCGTCCTCAAGTCCAACGGTCGGCTGTTCTGGCTGACGGCGGACGTTTCGACCATTGTCGCGCGCATTGGAGGAGACAAACAGCGGCCTTCACTGACGGGAACCAAGTCCTTCACGGACGAAGTGGAGGAGGTGCTCCTCGATCGGACCCCCAAGTACCAGTCCGCGGCGGATCATATCCTCCCCACCGATCATCAGTCTCCGACGCAGGTGGCCGATGCCATCGAGGCGTTGCTGTGATTGGGCCGTTTGTTTGCGATTGCCCAGGGCCCATGCTATCGTGAAATTGCAATTCATCGCTTCAGGGCCGAGCGATGGAGAGCGGAGCAGAGGGGCCCTGTCCGGGTGTTGCCTGTCGAGTGGAAGCTGGCCGGATCGTTGTGAGTGACCCGTTGGTGCCGGTACTATCGCGCCGCCCGTCCGACATCCCTTTGCCCAACACGGGAGCGTGCAATCCGCCAAAGTCATCACGGACCGATACACCGGGCAGTCGCGCGGCTTCGGATTCGTCGAGATGGCCACCGCAGATGACGCGCAAAAGGCGATCACCGCGCTGAACGGCACGCCGCTCGGCGAACGCACGCTGGTCGTCAATGAAGCACGGCCGCAGGAAAAACGCTCGTTCGGCGGAGGCGGTGGAGGGGGCCGCGATCGCAATCGCTGGTAGCCGGATCGTCCTGGGCCCCACCGTGAACTGACAGGTAGCGCCACATGACACGCAGGAAGGGCTGCGGGACCTTGTCCCGCAGCCCTTCCTGGTTCTTGCCGGGTGCACGCTCACTTGACACCGACCCATCGACATGGGTCTATTAGGGTTGTCGTGCGCCCGTAGCTCAGTTGGATAGAGCGTCGGGCTTCGAACCCGCAGGTCGCAGGTTCAATTCCTGCCGGGCGCACCACTCCCTCCCGGGGTTCGAATCACTCCCCTCGACAGGCCAGTCGATATTATGGGCCGAAGCGGAAGCCAAACAGGAGCGTCACGCTCGTGGTGTCCCGCTCGACGACGGACGGGGAGAGGTTGATGCTATGAATGTTGAACATGAGTGTGTTGGCCAAGGCGAGCTTCGGTGTGAGTTGGTATTCCGCCGAGAGACCGATGGGGATCCAGTGGCTGGTGTCGTTCCGATCGATGCGGCCTGGCCCGGAACCCTTGTCGAGATCCGAATGGAGCAACCCAAGCCCCGCAAAGGGTACGAGATTCACCGCACCCATGCGGTAGTGATACTTGGCCAACCCGGCGAACCCCACGTTGGTCAAATCGCCCACGGGAGACAACAGCATCATGCCACCGATCGAAAAGGCGCGATCAACATAGTAATCGATGTTGAAACTCATGGCGAACCGTGTCCCGTCGACCGTGCCGCTCCAGAAGCCGAAGTCGGTGCCGAACCCGAACCGATTCGTGAGCTCATCCGCCCCCGCAAAAGCCGGTAGCCCGACCAGCCACGCGGCCAACGTACAGGCCGCCAGCCATCTCCGGTTGTTGGCGCGTATCATGGGTCACACTCCCTTGCGAGACGATCCTTGAGGTGTCGCATTCGGCGGTGCCGGACGACGAGTGCGGCGACTCTACCATAGGCCTTGGGGACCGACAAGCGACGGCCGAGCGGCCTGTTCTGATCTCCCATGTTGTCCGATTCGACCGGGCTGCGGTATGCTCACACTCCACGGATCTATTCGACGGGGAGTCGAGCCATGTCCTCTCTCACGACACCGGACCAGGCCGCCACGGCACTTTTCGGCGTCATGCCCTGCGTGGTGACCCAGGCGACACTGGATGAATATGGTCTCGTGATAGCCGATGGACAGGTTCCTCGGCTCACGCGCGAGCTGCTCATCCTCAACCTGTTCTGGGTCGTCTCGGTGCTGGATGCGACGCTGTCCGACAAGGATCGCGATCGTGTCTTCACTGCGTTGCTTCACCGGGTGACAGAGGCCTGGGCGCTCGAATTAGGTCTGCCCGACGACTTGCGGGCCGGATTCGAGGACGATCTCCGACATCGTCATACCCAATATGCCGAGGTGGTTCAGAACGGCGGGGTGCAGGTCTCCGTGCTGACGGAAGCAGCCGGCGCGATCGAAGCGGAAGAGATCGTGCCCGAGGCCGCCCGGCCAATGCTCCTGGCGCTTCTGATTGATCTGGATCCCAGCGGGGATATTGGGGAAACGGTCGACGAGATCGACCTGGCAGGGTAGTGCGATCAGAGATATCGGTGGCTCACCACTCGAGTGGCGGCGTCAAACTCATACAGCAGCGGAGCGCCCGTCGGGATATTGAGCTCCAGCACCTCGGCCTGCGAGAGCTTGTCAAGATGCATCACGAGCGCACGGAGACTGTTCCCGTGGGCAGCCACCAGGATGGTCTCTCCCGCCTTCAGATAGGGAAGGATGGCCTTCTCATAGTAGGGCAGCACCCGCTCAGCCGTATCTTTCAGGCTCTCGCCGCCGGGAGGGCGCACGTCGAAGCTGCGCCGCCAAATCTTCACCTGTGCGGCGCCGTACTTCTGCGCGGTTTCGGTCTTGTTTAGGCCTTGGAGCTCGCCATACAGGCGCTCGTTGAGCGCCTGATCGCGCTGGATCGGAATCCCAGGCTGGTCGATGACCTCCAGCGCGATCCGCAAGGTCTCGATCGCCCGCTTCAGGACCGAGGAAAAGGCCCGATTGAACGTCATGCCGGTGAGCTTCTTGCCGGCCTCCTTGGCCTCCTGCTCACCCTTGGGCGACAGCGGCACATCCACCCATCCGGTGAACCGGTTCTCCAGATTCCACTGTGACTCTCCATGTCGTAACAGGACCAGGCGGCTCATGTGCGACTCCTTGCGAGGATGTTCGCTGAGGATACGCGAACAAGAAAAGATGTCAAGACAACCGCCTCAC
>JACRLS010000169.1 GCA_016235225.1 Nitrospirota bacterium
CGAAACCCCTCCAGAGCCTTGCGTCGCTGCGGGAGGGTCCGGTTGCCGTGAATCACGGCAACATTATGCCCCGCCTGAGCTAATACCCGGCCGAGGCGATCCGCCCGATGCTTCGTCCGGGTAAAGACCAGAACCGACTCCTTGTCTTGTCCCAGGAGAGAGACCAAGAGATCAGTCTTGCGATCATGACTGACATGATGCACCGCCTGCGTGACGCCTTTAGACGTCGTCGCTGGACGCGCCACCATCACCTGGACGGGATTTTTCACACTGGCTCGCGCCAACTGGGCCAGATCGACAGGCATCGTTGCGGAGAACAGCAGCGTTTGCCGCTCCTCCGGTAGAGCATCGAGGATCTGGTTGATTTGCGCGGCAAAGCCCATATCCAGCATGCGGTCGGCCTCGTCCAGCACCAGAATCTTCATCAGCGCCAGGTTCACCGTACCGTTCCACATGTGGTCCAGCAGCCGTCCCGGCGTGGCCACGATGATATCGGGCCGCTGTCTGAGACCTCGGACCTGCGCCTGCATGTCGGCGCCACCGACGATCGATGTGGCAGAGACGCGTGAGGTCCGGCCCAGTTTATCGATCACTTCCTGAACCTGGAGCGCCAACTCTCGGGTTGGAACCAGGATCAGGCCGTGCGGCTGTCCTTTTG
Organism: Nitrospirota bacterium; assembly: GCA_016235225.1. Taxonomy (GTDB): domain Bacteria; phylum Nitrospirota; class Nitrospiria; order Nitrospirales; family Nitrospiraceae; genus RSF151. The sequence goes on from JACRLS010000169.1 coordinate 659, forward strand.
GCATGGCCGCCAACCGTTCGATCATGGGGATCGCAAAGGCCGCGGTCTTGCCGGTACCGGTCTGGGCGCATCCGAGCACATCCCGACCGGCCATCGCATATGGGATGGCCTGAGCCTGAATGGACGTCGGGTGAATAAAACCAGCCTTGGTCAGATCCCGCAAGAGGGATTCGGACAAACCAAGGGCATCAAACGTAGACGTAACAGTCTGCACAATACTATCCTTTCGTTATGATCGCATTAATACGGGATCAGAGAACCGAGGGGAGGCAGAATCAGGGGGGAAGTCCGCTCCAAACAGGACCTGGTCGCGATGCGATCGCGAGGTCCGCACATATGTCACACATCACCATCGGCGGACCAACACAACAGTGATATAGGCTCATATTACGGGATGAAGAGTCCCACGTCAACTATTTCTTTTCACTATTTCTTTTCACGCCAGGAAGTCAGCCAGGAAGTCAGACAGCCAGGAAGTCAGACAGCCAGGAAGTCAGACTTTGACTCTGCGGGTCTCCCGTGTTAGGCTGACACACTGTACGAGCTCTGGCGACTATCCTACCATTCGCGCATTCTGCTTCCGTGAGACTTTCGGCCGCGCGACCGGTTCTCTAGTTCTCGCCGCTCTTGCAGCTGGACACACAAACTCAGCCCGTTCGGAGGCATCGGCCGCACTGGGACCTGACTAGCCATGTGCCTCCGCGTGAAGACGTGAAGATCGGAGGCCATGGGGTCCTAAGGCAATTTCTGGGGTAGGGATCCCCAGACGACACAAGGAGCATCAATGGGAAGAATGAACGTAGACCCAATGGTGACTTTTTCTGACGGGACGAGGCTGCTGATCAGTACGCAGTCGTCCCGGGAGGGAAGTTTTACCTGTGAATTGTTTGTCGCAAAACCTGATCTCGCCGATCATCTTGATCTGCGAGCGGTATCGCATCCGGTTGAAGGTCCGACCTGCCTTGAAGCGCAGGAAGGCGCCTACCGCTCAGCCACACGCCTGTATCCGGACACCGCCGACCATATCAAGAGACCTCCGTATTTGATTTGGCACGGTCCCACGCATTACTCATGAACACGAGATGCACAGATGCCGACTCTCGATACTGAATACGACATCACGGGCGGGGGAGGAGACAGACCATGAAAATCACGATGAAGTGGCGGGCCAACAATAAGAACCACAAGCCAAAGCCGCATATCCGCGCGCCGAAGATTCAATGGCAGCAGCTGGGACTCACGGACCCGGCCCAGGAAGCAGCCTCGATCGACGAGATTCGGCGACAGGTAGTCCTGGCCTCGAGTCGCGGGCTTGGCCATGGAGCCCGATCCCAATCCAACGAACAGACCGGACCAGGAAAAGGCACGCCCCCGCGCAGCGAACCGCGCCGGTCGCGCCGTCGCGGAGCCACTGAAACTGAATAGGACGGGAGCAAGAGACGATCGGTTTTCGTCTCCCCCAAGGAGGACGCCATCGGACGACCAGGAAAAACCACGATTGCGAAACGCGATCGTGAGAAGGCCAAAAATATGAAGCGGCAGGAGAAGGACGCCCGTCGCGAACAGCGAAAGATCGAGAAGGCCAATCGGGTCGATCTTCCGGACGGTGAAGACCCGGATCTCGCGGGCCTACGCCCGGGCCCGCAACCCCCGCTCTTTCAGTAATTTTGCGGTCTGCATTCAGTCAGATGGATGGCCTCTCACGTCCGCTCCCCTCTCCCGCTCTGTCTGCTTCGCGCCCCCCTTCCGGTCCGACACGCGTCGCGAGGGACCGCGTTCCCCGCGTCTGCATTGACAGCCTCCACGGGTCTGGCTAGACTCCGGCCCGCACTTCTGTGGCCTCTTGTGAAGCCACGTTGTGCACAATCGAGCAGGAGGAAACGTGCCTCGACTCATTTCGTCCCCCACCATCATCCAGGCCGCCGGCAACAAGTCTAAGCGCATTGAAGAGCTGATCGGTCGGGTCAATACCGACACCGATTCTGTCAGTATTGCCAGGATGACAAGTCCAGGAGGGTGGAGCGAACCGGGGCAGTCGCCGGAGTTCGACGAGTATACCGTCGTGCTGAGAGGCTTGCTCCAAGTAGAGTCCCAAGATGGTATAACGGATGTGCGCGCCAGGTAAGCCGTCATCCTATTGCCACAAGGGTGGGGGCCCTTCGTTCGGGAAGCTTACGCCCGCACCGGAGTGATATACGCGCCCCTGACGTGCGGTGATCCAAATAGACATAGGTAGGCCGTTGCCAGCTTTCCCTGTCACACCACCGGACATGCGGGTCCGCATCCGGCGGTTCGGCGAGTTAAGCTACCGGCCAACAGTGAATCTCGGAATCCCGAGCGAGTCGAAGTACGCATTGGGCAG
>JACRLS010000201.1 GCA_016235225.1 Nitrospirota bacterium
ATCGTAGATTGTTGTGCAGTCCCGTCGTCGCCACCATCATCAGGTGGATCAGCACGAACCCCACGAAGCCGGTACAGGCGAGGAAATGAATCGTCCGGGCCGATTGCCGTCCACCGAACAGATCAAGCAGGAACGGAAAGGCGGCGTCCAGGTTCGGCGACATGGTCATGCCGGTCAGCACGATCAACGGAGCCAGTCCGAAGACCACCCCTGTGTAGGCGAGCTTTTGTAGAACGTTGTAGCGCTTCGCGTCCTCGCCCGACGGATGGCGAAAGCGGAGATGATTCACGACATCGCGGCCGATCGCGCGCCAGTCACGGTCGGTGGGAAGAAGATCGCGCGTCAGATGCCGGCTAAGTATGGCGTAGATCCAGAAGGCCAGCCCGTTCAACACAAAGAACCAGGCAAAAAACAGGTGCCATTGCCGCCCCATCGCCAGCCAGCGAGGCCCCGGCAACGTCGCCCATGAAGGAAACGCCCGGCGTTCTCCGCTCGAATAGCCCAACACCCCTGTGGTGTCGACGGAGCGGCCGGCCAGCGTCGTCACGCCTCGCATCTCCCCACCTTCCGTTGCCACGCCTCGAATGGAGAACCACGGGCGATCCCGATCGGACCGCTCTCCCCAGTAGAGCGCCGGGTGGGCATTGAATATCTGGAACCCGCTCATCATGAGGATGAAGAGACTCACGGCATCGAGCCAATGACCGACCCGTACCGGCCAGTGATGTCGATAGACCCGCTCTTCGACGGGCTTGCCCGCCTCCCCTACCGGGTGCGGGGTTCTGGCCAGCTCTGCCACATCGAGGACTACCGCTCGTTCGTTCGTCCGGTGTTCTACGGTCGTTATCGTGCCCTCCATGATTTGCACCTCAGGCTTTCTCATCGCTGCCGATGAGTCCACTGCCCCGCTCAAACGTTACAGGGGAGGAGGATGGGGTATTAGAAGGATTTAATGAGGGCCTAATGGCCGGTTCATCTGGCGGCGTTATCGTGGAGACCGGCAGCAGCCCAAATCACGAAGCGGGATGGGGGGTCACAGAAAGGAGAACACGATGGAGTGTCGGAAATGCAAAGGGTTCATGGTGCAGGAATGGTGCGGTGAGCTTCACGTGGAAGATTACATTTGGCGCTGTGTGAACTGCGGACATCTGCTCTTCCCGGCCTTGAAGCCGCAGCGAGATGCGATCAAGGCGCTGCTGGAAATGGATGCAGCTGGATGCCGCTAGGCGCGTACGACGGGAAGGCAGCAGAAGCGGAAGTGGTCCACTGACTACCTCTCTCTGCACTCCCACCGCAGGGCGCGCTACGCCGCCCCTTGCGCGTGGAGGAATTCGATCAGCCGCTTATTGTCCTTGGCCGATTTCATGAATTCGAACCCGACCTTCCCAGGTCGGATCGACCGGACGATGGCCGGCACCTCAATCGGCGCCTTCTTCTCATCGATGGAGAGTTGGAGGTAGAAGATATCCTTCTCACGCACCGGGATTCCGGTCTCGACCAGACAGCCTCCCAAGGAGATGTCCTCGACTATCCCTTGCCCGTTCACCCGCCCGCCGGAAAAGCAGAGATGCAGTCTGACAGGAATGCGCCGGTGCGCCCGACGATCCAGCACCCCCTTGCGATACTCACGTCCCCATCGGAGCGCCAAGAACCGGTGCCCGCAGACTTGGCACTTGAAGGGCGAGACCAAGATCAGAGCGGCGACCCGGTCTCCCGCTGTTTGACATTGGGCCTTGAGGATGTCGTGTTTTCGACACTTCGGACAGATGAGCCGCATCGACTCCGACTCCGCTTCCGCCTCTTCGTAACCGGGCTCTGACGAACGAGGCCATTTCGATTACTCTACCGAGGCCTCCGTGAGAAGGCGAGAATTTTTTCCATTCTGCGCTATAATCGACCTCCCGTGAGGCCTGGGAGAATCTTCCGATGAGTCGACTGGCCGGGAAAATCGCCGTGGTCACCGGCAGCAGCAGCGGGATCGGCAAAGCCATCGCCCTGACCTTTGCGCGCGAGGGCGCCACGGTCGTCATCGCGGCTCGACGCACCGTTCTGTGCCAGCAGGTGGCCGAGCAGATCAGGCGGCTCGGTGGGACCGCCCTGGCCATCCCGACCGATGTCACCGACGAAGGGCAGGTCGATCACCTCATGGCCGAGACCGTGCGGCGCTACGGCCGCCTTGACCTGCTCATGAACAACGCCGGGATCGTCGCCGGCGGGCGGCTGGCTGAGCTCTCCACCACTGTCTTCGACCAGGTCATGAACACGAACCTTCGTGGTACCTTTCTCTGTTGCCGGGCAGGCTTTCAGCAGATGAAGCAGACCGGAGGGGGGACGATCCTCAATATGTCCAGCGTCGCCGGCGTGCAGGCCTGGGCCGGAACGGGCGTGTACAGCGCGTCGAAATTCGGGATCATGGCGCTGACCAAGGCGCTGGCCGATGAGGGCCGTCCACACGCCATCAAAGTCATGGTCATCTGCCCAGGCGGCGTCGCCGATGAGCTCGTGGATGCCTCCCAGGAGGAGATCGTGCGTAGCGGGAAGATCAGTCCATACGACGTCGCCGAGACAGCCGTCTATCTGGCGACCCTCGGCCCCAATACCATCGTGCATCAGGTTATCGTGGACCGCATGGGCGCCGAGTGGTGAGACAGCGCCAAGTCGACGGCGATCATGGCCTCCGCCGACCCGCGGCGTGAGAGGGATGAAGAAGACACACAACAAACCATGAGCGAGCCATGACCAAGACATCTCGCATGACCGTCGCAACGTTTAATGTGAACTCCCTCCGGAAGCGTCTGCCGATCGTCCTGGAGTGGCTGACCAGCCACAAGCCCGACGTGCTCTGCGTACAGGAAACCAAGGTCCAGGACGAGGAATTTCCGCTGCTCGCCCTGGCGGAATCGAAGTACCACATCATCTTCCGAGGCATGAAGGCCTACAACGGCGTCGCGATTTTCAGCAGGACGGAACCGGAGAGCGTCTCGTTCGGGCTGGAAGACGGGAAGGATCCGGACGAGCCCCGGCTGGCTCATGCCGTTATCCGGGGCATTCCGATCGTGAACACCTACATTCCCCAGGGATTCGAGATCGACTCGCCGAAATACGCCTACAAGCTCACCTGGTTCACGCGACTACGTCGCTATTTCGACCGGCATCTCTCGCCGGACCGGCCCGCCATCTGGTGCGGCGATATGAACGTGGCCCCGGAGCCGATCGACGTTCATGCGCCGGAAAAACATCTCAAGCATGTCTGCTTTCATGAAGAGGCACGGAAGGCCTATCAGCAGGTCGTCGGCTGGGGCTTTCAGGACGTCTATCGCAAACTCTATCCCGATCGGCAGCAATATACATTCTGGGACTACCGCCAACCCAGCTCACTCGCCGCCAACAAGGGCTGGCGGATCGACCACATTCTGGCAACGGCGCCGCAGGCCGAGAAGGTCCGCAAGGCCGAGGTCGACATCGAGCCCCGCAAGGCCGAACAGGCCTCGGACCAAGGCCGAACAGGCCTCGGACCATACGGTCCTCTGGGCGGAGTTCACGCTGTGAAAGCTGGGGGCTAAACGATGAATGCCGAGAGAAGAGCGACCGCCCCCAGGGCCCTCGTTCATCATTCCGCCTTCATCGCTCATCGTTTCTTCACGATGAGCAACTCACCACCAACCGCTTTCCCCAGTCGGGCGGGGGCGCGGCGTAGATGTCCATGCCTGGCTGATCGGTGAAGGGGTCGCGGAGCAGACGCCACAGCCGATCAATTTCGGAAAAGTCTTTCTCCTCCCTCGCCCGTCGGATCGCCTCATGGGCCAGGTAATTCCGTAGCACGTAGCGGGGATTAGTCCGATTCATCCGGACCCGTCGCTCATCATCCCGGCTCCCTTCGGCCCGCAGTCGGGCCCGATAGCGCCCCGCCCAGTCATCGAACCCCTCTCGGTGAAGAAAGAAGTCACGCAGCGTGGCGTTCCCGTTCGTCGTGTCCTGCCGAAAGGTGCCGAGCGCGCGAAAAAAGATCGTGTAGTCTACCCGGTCCACTTCCATCAGTCTGAGGAGTTCCACAAGCAGCTCGGGATCTTCGGGCCGTGCTTCTTGGAACCCGAGCTTGGCCCGCATCAAGGCCGCGTAGTGCGATTCAAAACTCTCTTGGTAGCGGGCCAGGGCTGCGTGCCCATCCGTCTCGGCAATCAGCGGTGAAATGGCCTGAATGAAACAGCGGAGATTGAAATAGCCGATGTCCGGCTGATTCTGAAACGCGTACCGCCCGTAGGTATCTGAATGATTGCAGATGAAGCCGGGATGGTAGTCATCGAGGAAACCGAAGGGACCATAGTCAAGCGTGAGCCCCAGCACCGACATGTTGTCGCTGTTCATGACGCCGTGGGCAAACCCCACGGCTTGCCAGGCGGCGATCAGCCGTCCGGTGCGCGCCGCCACCTCGTTCAGCCATCGTGCGTCGCGATCAGGCCCGTCGCCCGCCTCCGGAAAGTGGTGATCAATCACATAGTCGGCCAGCGTCTTGAGATGCTCAGGTTGCCGCCGGTAGTAGAAGATCTCGAACGACCCGAACCGCACGTGGGAGGGGGCCATGCGCACCAGAGTGGCGCCGGTTTCCACCTGCTCCCGAAAAACCGGTTCCTCGCTCCCGATGAGGCAGAGGGCTCGCGTGGTCGGAATGCCGAGACCGTGCATCGCTTCACCGCAGAGATACTCCCGAATGGCGGAGCGCAGGGCGGCTCGCCCATCATCATCGCGCGCAGGCCGATCGCGTTCAACGTCGTCCGACCAGTCCGGCGTTGACTGGCCGACGGGTCTGGGCTAGCCTGCCCCTGGACAACTATGAAGTACTGCAGCCACTGCGGCGCGCCCGTCGCGCTCAAGATTCCCGCCGGCGACACGCTCCCCCGCCACGTCTGCGGCGCCTGCGACACGATTCACTATCAGAACCCCAAGATCGTCGCCGGCTGTATTCCCGAATGGGAGGGACGCATCCTGCTCTGTCGGCGGGCCATAGAGCCACGCACAGGCTTCTGGACGTTCCCGGCCGGCTTTATGGAACTCGGCGAGTCGGCCGAGCAGGCGGCTGTCCGAGAAACCTTCGAAGAAGCCCGGGCCGTGGTGCAGCTCGAATCACTCTACGCGGTCTTGACCCTCACCCACGTCAACCAGGTCTACCTGGTCTATCGAGGCCGACTGCGAGCACACGAGTTTGGGTGCGGGAGTGAAAGCCTGGAGGTCCAACTGTTCGGGACCGAAGCCATACCGTGGAATGAGTTGGCTTTTCCAGTGATCCGGGATGTGCTGGTCCGTTATGCCGCGGAGCGTCGGGCCGGAACGTTCTCCGTGCACTCCGGTTCCATTTCCCCACGATCCTCCTGAGCGGCGGACGCGTTGAGATCCTTCAGGCTATCTGAAGTATCCGAAGTCGCCATCGACGCGGGACGAGAATCCTGCCGCTTCTCAGGTTCCTGCTGGCCAGACCGAAACCGTTGAATAAGGGCCAAACCGGCTAGTCCAGATCCAAGAACCGCAAAAAACCCCAGCTCTGGATTGTTCATCAGCCTCTTGGCAAGATGAAGAACGACTCCCACCCGGTCGGGTGGACCGTTCAGGACGGGGCCAGGCGCATCGACAGGCGGCAGCGGCCTATCGATCGAATCGGCCGGCGCCAGCAATGTCGCGTAGACGGCGGAGAACTCCGCCTGCGACAGGCTCATCACGTCAAACACCAAGATGCCGCGGGCCGGGTCGAAAAGGAAGGGAGTCGGGACGGCCAGGTTCACTTCGTAGGTCTTCTCTCTATCCACCAACTGAACAAAGCGGGTGGAGAGACCCAGCAGATAGTTGCTGGAGATCATCTCGCGCACCGCCAGGTCCTCTGTCAGCGGACCGGAGACTCGGCTGGGCCGAACATCCGGGCCCACCACAATCGGCGCACTCAACGGGTATTTCTGGTCCGGTGACCCTGGCGCCGAGGGACGGTTCTGATGGCGATCAGGGGGTGCGGGGACCGCGCCGATGACATCTTCCAGCAGCGTGTTGGGGCGGGAAACGGTGCTCTCGGTCACGACGATCGGGGTGGGGAGTTCCACCGCTCCCGCGCGAGTCCCGGGCCACAGCAGGCACCAGCCCGCGAGAGCCATCCCTGCGACGAATCCTGTTCGGCTCCATGCCCTTTGTGTCATCGTGCATCCTTGTTGTGTTCGTCTCTCGGGTTCCTACGCCCACCAATGTCGTTCAAGAAACGTGTGTTGCTGGTGTTCCCATTCCGCATAGGCCTGCAAGGATGATCCACGGACGGAGGACTCTGCAGCCAGGGGGCATTCATCGGAGGCGGTGCGGTGGCGGTCTGTTCAATCGCCGCTCCGCATTTGAGGCAGCGCCATCCCCACAGCATTGCGTGACCAGGGGTTGCTGCGTTCTCTTCGAACACCTCGACCATGAGTCCCCGACACGTCGTACATCGCATCGTGTGGCCCTCCCTGTTCCGTACAGGTCACCATACGGCAGGACAAGCCGGTCAACAATTCCGACGATGGGGGAGCTATCCCGCGACCGGGGATGGGCCTCGCAAGAACGAGCGTCAACGGATCAGCGAGGGGGATCCTGGCGACGGCGGAGGCGCTGGAGCTGGCAGTAGAAGGCATAGCCCTGGGCCAGGACGCCGCTCACAATGAGGCCCAAGGCCGTTGGAAGCCAGAAGGAGCCGGGCTGATCGAGACCTTGCAGCCCACAGACAAAACCGAGTGCAAGGAACACAACCCCAATCGTGCGAGGGATGAAGGGAGCCGGTGGAGCAGCAGCCATCCTGGGCCTACTGCCCGGAAGAAGGTGTCGGCGGGCTCGCCGCCGTCTTGAGACCAGCCGCCTTGGCCTTGATCGCCGCAGCCTTGGCCTGCAGCGCATCAGCCTCTTGTTCGCGCTTGGCCTTCCGGAGAAGGCTCGCCAGGTCGTCGAGGCTTTTCGCCACTTCGGGATGGTCTGGCCCCAGTGCCTTCTCCCGCACTGTTAGCGACTTCTTGAACATCCCCTCGGCCAGATCCAACCGCCCGTCAGCTTGATAGAGGATGGCGAGATTGCGGAGACCCAGCGCAACTTCTGGATGCGTGGCGCCGAGCAGCTTTTCCTTGAGGGCCAACGATCGTTTGAGCAGGGGCTCAGCCTCGGCATACTGCCCGTGCATGCGATGCAACACACCGAGATTATTCAGCGTGGAGGCCACCTCGATGTGCTCATCGCCATAGGCATGCTGAAAGATTCCAAGCGCCCGCTGGTAGAGCGGTTCGGCCTCCACATACTTCCCGTACATCGCATAGGCCTGCGCCAGATTGGAGAGCGAGAGCCCCAGGCGTGCGTCATTCTTACCGAAGGCCTCCGCCTGCGACACGGCGGCAGACAGCAGCCGCACCGCCTCCTGCTCCTTCCCCTGGCCCAACGCCTGCTGTCCAGCCTGGAGCGTCTTTTCCCAGGAGGCCTCCGGGGAGCAGCCGAGACTCACCACCACACACACCATTGCCCCGATTCGCCACCACATCCATCTATTCATAGCTGCGAGTCCCATGTGAGGAACGTCTTTGGTTCGTGCGGACGGTCATCGGATCGGCCGTTGCTACCCATTCTAGCAACTGGCCGCAGAAGGTGCAGCGCTTTTCCGTCGGAAGCCTCCGCCACCCCACCGGAGATGGGCATACTCCCCCCGATTGTGCATCATCCGCTCAGGGAAGAGAACCCGCCTCTGTGCAGATGGTGGATCGAGCGGAGCCGCCGTAGAGTGACGATACGGGAAGATGACCGGGCTATGACAGCGAGTCACCCCACTCTTCCGAGATTCACCATTACCCAAGGAGGTCCAGATGAGAGTGTCTCATACGCAGACGCTTGTCGGTGCGGGCTTGCTCGCGCTCTCGTGCCTGATCGCCCCATCTTGGAGTCAGGCTGCACCATTTTCGGCGAACGAGTCCATCAATGATACCGGGCTCAACCTAAGCAGCCGTGATTTGCAGCGCACTCGCACCGATTCAGCCGGGACGACGGTTCTCGGCACCGATGCGACCATCATCAGCCAGAACAACATCAGTGCTGGCTTCGGTCTCAACGGCACAGGCCCAGACACTTACCAGCACAATCTGACCTGGATTTCCCCGGCCGCGGCAACCATCCTCACCGCCTCCGTGAATATTGACGCGTTCGGAGTCAATGGAGAAGGTTTCTTGGGCCTCACGAAGAATGATGCGGTGTATGCCGACGGCAACCTCCTCGGGAACCTCAACATCGGCACCATCTTAACGTTGGGCTTTTCCTCGACGACCTTTGCGATCAACCCCCTGTGGCTGGCGGACGGTCTGTTGAATATCACGATCAACCACAGCTCGGGCGACAGCTTCTCAGCCTATGGATCAAACCTGGCCATCACGTACAACGGATCGACCGCGGCGACGCCCGAGCCGTCTTCGATCCTCTTAATGGCGTCAGGTCTGGCCGGCCTCAGCTTCTGGGGCCGCCGAAAGATGGTCCTGGCGACGACGAAGTAACCTGTCTTACGCATCATGCGGCTGGGAGCCTCACGGTTCCTGCCCACATGCTTGCCTTCTTCCACTCTCTCCCCCAAGCATCGCTTCACCATTCTTGTTATAGTGCGCCGTTCATGGACCCGTGGCTGATCTATCTCACGCTGTTCGCCGTCGGCGGCATTTCCGGCGCTTTGGATGTAATCGGGGGCGGGGGCTCCTTTCTCACCCTGCCGCTGCTTATCTTCTTGGGCCAGCCCGCCGTCATCGCCAACGGCACCAACCGAGTTGGCATCGTGCTGCAGAGCGGCGGCGCGGTCTGGGGGTTCCATCGTCATCGGGTCGTGGACTGGCGCTCGTTGAGCTGGGCCGCTCTCCCGGCCACGGTGGGCTGTATCATCGGGGCCTACATCGCGTTGGGCATGAACGATGAGAGCTTCAAGAAGGCCCTGGCGGTCCTGATGGTCATCATGACTGGCTGGATTCTCTGGGATCCTATCCCGCGCTGGCAGGCACGTTCCGCGCGCGCGCAGTTGGTCCCCACATGGGCCGTGGCGGGCGGGTTCCTGTTCGCCGGATTCTTCGGGGGGTTCATTCAGGCCGGGGTCGGTTTTCTCTTGCTCGCGGTCACGACCCTCGCGGGCCTTGATCTCGTAAGAGGCAACGGCGTGAAGGTGCTGACCGTCCTCTGCTTTGCGACCGTCGGACTCGTGATCTTTGCCAGCGAGGGCAAGGTCGATTGGCCGATGGGGTTGGCGCTGTCGGCCGGCCGGCTTCTCGGCGGACTGTGGGGCGTGCGGCTCGTCATGCTGAAAGGTCACGGCTGGGTGAAGGGCGTCGTGACCACGGCCATGATCGCCTGCGCCCTGAAACTCTGGTTTGGATCGTGAGCGAGGAGAGCGGGATGGTGCCACCGGGCAGATACCGACACTATAAAGGCCAGGAATACGAAGTGCTCGGAGTCGCAAGGCACAGCGAGACCGAGGAGCGGTTTGTCGTCTATCGGGCGCTCTACGGAGAAGATGGCCTCTGGATCAGGCCCAAAGAAAATTTCTTGGAACCGGTGGTGGTGGAAGGAAAACCGGTCCCCCGCTTTCAGCTCATCGCCGCCGCATCCTGCCTCGCGCCCTCTGCCTTCTTTATTCGAGAAACCTCCACGTCGAGAAGGTCGCGGCCTGGCCGACATGGATCCCGTCCGGCGTGACGACGTTCCACACCGTGGCGTCTTCGACCAGGAATCGCCGGCCGGTGGCGGAGATGCGGATGCCGCAGTAGCCCGCAAGATAGCCCTGGACGGCGGCACGGGCGAGCATCCGCGCCCGCTCGGCCTGATTGACCGGTTCGGTGGTCAGGTGGGACGGCATCCGGCAGAGCTCATCCCAGGTCGTCTCGAAGAGCGTCAGCGCAGTTCGGTTGCCATAATTGATAATGGGGTCCGACTCGGCCCCGTGCGAGATCACGACAAACGGAACCGCGAACAATGCGCAGGACTGCTCCTGAGGAGAACCGCTTCGCTCGATGAGCTCGCAACCGACCCAACGCCGGTGGCTGTCCAGCGCAAGCTGGCACCAGGCCACCACGTCCGGAGCTTGCCACGGCTCCTGCATCACCCGCCGCTCCACCAGTTACGGCCGTCCTGCCGCACGAGCTGGTGCGCTTCGGAGGGCCCCCAACTTCCGGCATTGTAGTTGGGGAAGCTCGGGGGAGGCAGCGATTGCCACACATCCAGCACCGGCTGCACCACACTCCAACCGACCTCGATGCTGTCCGCGCGCTGGAACAACGTGGCATCCCCGGCCAGACAATCGTGGATCAAGGTTTCATAGCCGGTGCTGGGCGCGTTGCCGAAATACTTGGCGTACTGAAAGTCCATGTCCACCGTGTCGATGCGCACCTTCGGACCCGGCACTTTGGCGTCGAAACGGAGCGAAATCCCTTCGTCCGGCTGGATGCGGATGACCAGCACGTTCGGATCGAGCTGCTCAACCGCCGTCTTGCGGAACAGCATGAACGGCGCCGATTTGAACTGGACCACGATTTCCGTCACCCGTTTCGCCAACCGCTTCCCCGTCCGCACATAGAAGGGCACGTCGGCCCACCGCCAGTTGTCGATGAACAGCTTCATGGCCACGAAGGTTTCGGTCCGTGAATCGGCCGCCACGTTGGGCTCCGCGCGATAGCCCGCCACCGGCTTCCCGCCCAGCGTCCCCTCCCCGTATTGCCCGTACACCGCGCACCGGAGGACATCGAGGGAGCTGAGCGGCACGATCCCACGCAGCACCTTAGCCTTTTCATCCCGCACCGCATTGGCATCGAACGAGTTCGGCGGCTCCATGGCGATGAAGGAGAGCAGTTGGAGGACGTGGTTCGGCACCATGTCGCGCAGCGCGCCTGCCGCCTCGTAGTACCGCCCGCGATGCTCGACACCCAGACTCTCGGCCACCGTAATCTGCACATGATCGATATAGCGGCGATTCCAGACCGGCTCGAAGATCCCGTTCGCAAAGCGGAACACCAGGATATTCTGGACCGTCTCTTTGCCGAGGTAATGGTCGATGCGATAGATCTGGTTTTCCGCCAACACGCGCTGCAGTTCACGATTGAGCGCACGCGCGGATTCCAGATCGTGCCCGAATGGCTTTTCAAAGACGATCCGCCGCCAGTGGCCGTGGCGCTGAGTCGTGAGTCCCCACTCGCCGAGGCGGCGGGCAATTTCCGAGAAGAGACCCGGCAGCGTCGCCAGGTAGAAGAGGTAGTTGCCGCCTGTGCGACTTTCCACGTCCAATTCCGCCAGAAACTCCTGCAGCTTCCGATAGGACTGGGGATTCTGGAAATCACCGATGAGGTAGTGCACCCGATCCCGCACATTCTGCCAGAGCGCCTGGTCGACGGCCCGCCCCGCGAAGTCCGGCAGCGCCTGGGTAATTTTGTCGCGATACTCCGCGGTGGTCATCGGCACACGATCGAGCCCGACGATCGCATAGTGTGACGGCAGCAACCCCGCGGCCGCCAGGTTGTAAATCGACGGGATCAGCTTCCGTTTGGTGAGGTCGCCGTCGGCCCCGAAGATGACCAGGAGGCAGGGCTCTCGCAAGGGCTCGATCTCGAGGCCAGGGTCATTCGTGATCATGGACGACTCTCCGCTCGCGCGCGCACGACCAGCTCCACGTGCGCCAGTTTCGCCTGCGGCTCCATGCCTGGCGCGGACGGTTCCAGCGGGGCCAGAACCCGTGACTGCTCTCCGGGCGGGATGTCTTGGAAGATATAGTCACGGTCCTGATGAGGATTGCCCACGAAATAGAGCTGCGTCGTCAAGTCGAGATAGCCGGGTCGATGCACTTTAACGTGAAGGTGAGAGGGGCGCGTCCGGCCTCGACCGGCTGCATAGGGCCCCGGCTTGATGGTCTTGATCTGGAATCTCCCCTCCCGATCCGTGCTCGCCTTGGCCCAGTAGCGGAAGGCCGGATCGAGCGACGAGGGATTGCGGCGATCACGAGGATGGGCATAGCGCCCGTTCGAAGATGCCTGCCAGACCTCCACCACGGCCTCCGCCACGGCCCGGCACTGAGTATCCAGTACCCGCCCGAACAGGTAGATCAGCAGCCCCTCCGCCTGCGGGCCTTCCGGCTGGACACGGCTGAGATCCTGGCTTGGACCGCCGGGGGGCACCGTCTCCAGTTCGGCGGGATAGTAGGGCCCTTCGGTTTGCATCGGAGTAGGACGACAGGCCTGAGGCTCTGCCGCCTCGAGCGCCGGGCCCAGGAGCCAGACCATCGCCCCCGCGATCCCGACGCACACCCGCCACCGAGCCGCTTCTGCCCACACTACAACCACTTCTTGATCCTGAAAAACGCCAGCATGCAGATCGCGATACCCACCATCACCATCCAGACCATCGGGTAGGCCCAGGGCACTTTCAACTCCGGCATGTATTCGAAATTCATCCCGTAGACGCCTACGATGAAGGTGAGCGGCATGAAGATCGTCGTGATGACCGTCAGCACCTTCATGACCGAATTCAGACGATAGCTCACGCTGGACAGATAGATATCCAGCATGCCGGTCACCATTTCACGCAGCGTTTCGATCGTGTCGATGATCTGGATGGCATGGTCGTAGACGTCCCGGAAAAACGGCTTGGTTTCCGGTTTGAGAAGCGGTGAGTCCTGCCGCTCGAGCGAGGTCAGCACCTCCCGGAGCGGCCACACCGCGCGCCGCAAGAACAACAGCTCCCGCTTGACCGCATGAATCTCTTGGAGAGTCTGCGGGCGCGGCTCGACGATGATGGTATTCTGCATCCGCTCGACTTTCTCTCCGATGATCTCCAGCGCCACGAAGTAGTGATCCACGATCGCATCCACCAGCGCGTGCAGGAGATAATCCGCCCCGAGCTGCCGGATGCGGCCCTTACCCGCCCGAATCCGTTCGCGGACCGGATTGAACACGTCGCCGCCGTTCTCCTGGAAGGTCAGCACATAATTCGGCCCGAACACGAGGCTCACCTGTTCCACATGCACTTCCGTCCGCTGATCCCCGGCATAGAGCATCTTGAGGACCAGGTAGCCATAGCCGTCATAGTCGTCGTACTTGGGACGCTGATCCGTGTTGACGATGTCTTCCAGCAACAGGGGATGGAGCTTGAACTGCAGGCCGAAGTTTTCAATGACGTCCAGCCGATGGACGCCGCCGATATCGATCCAGGTGACGCCGAGATTCGAGACCTGGTCCAGTGCCGTCGAGCTGGCGAGCTGCCGCTCTTCGCAGCGGCGCTCATCATAGGCCATCACGCTGATCCGGACCGTTTCGGTCCGTTTCTCGCCGATGTGCATCAGCGTGCCCGGTGCGAGGCCGAGCTTCTGCGACCGTTTCTTGAACAGCCTGTTTTCTGATTTGGCCGGCCCGTTGCTCATCCCGCCAGCACTTCGTTCAAGAACCGTCCCAGTTTGGCCAAGACGATCGGCGGGATTTCGTGCCCGCCTT
>JACRLS010000050.1 GCA_016235225.1 Nitrospirota bacterium
GTCGCGGAGGAGTTCGTGGATGTGCATGGATTCGAAGATCGCCGGCGTCAGCTTATTGGCTGCCAGCAGGCGTCGGTAGAGATCCGGATCGAATGTGCCGTTCCGCTGAAAGTCGGGGCGATTCAAGATGTCATCGCGCAGTTCGTCGGGACTGATCGAGAGTCCGAGATCCTTGGCCGCGATCTGCCAGAGCTTGCTCTCGATCAATCCTTCGAGGACGAATTCTTTCAACTGCTCATCCTTGAACTCGCCCTTCACCTTGTCGCGATACATCTGGTAAAAATTCTTGTAGGCCCGTTCGTACTCTTCACGAGAAACTTTCAAGGCGCCGACATTCGCGACCGCATCATCCCGCTGCTCGCTGAATCCCCACCAGCCCATGCCGACCACGAAGGTGATCATGATGAACCCCATAATGGAGATCAGAATCCAGGGGTACTTGTGGTGGGCAATCCGAAGAATTTTGATCATGTGGCGCGTCGTCCTGTTGGGCGGGATTCTAATCGCGGCAGACCCCGAAGGCAAGGGAGTGATGCAAAAAATCATTAGTTTGTCGGATGGCACGCTTTTTGTTATACTGAGTTTGGGTTGATCAGGAGGACGCTTGACAGGGGAGCAGCCCAGTTCGAGTCCGCTCGTCCTGGGTGTCTATCCCAGGGCCCACATTCTAAACCGGATGATCGCGAGGCTCGTGGATGGGCTCTTGGTGGCCGCCGTCGCCAAGCTCGCGCCGCCGGTCGGATGGCTCGGTGGGCTGACGTATCTCCTGATTGCAGACGGGTTTTCGGGCGGGCGCAGTGTGGGCAAGCGGCTAATCGGGTTGCAGACGGTCAGCCCACGGACGAAGGACGCGTCTGGGTTCCGCGAGTCCATTTTACGGAATCTCCCGCTGGCGCTCGCCTATGTGCTGTATTCGATTCCCTATGTCGGGTGGTTCTTGGCCGGTAGCGTCATCGCCTTCGAGGCATTATTGATCCTCGGGAATGATCAAGGCCTCCGACTCGGGGATGAAATTGCCCATACGCAGGTGCTTGACGCCGGGACGTTGGACCTGCCTGACTGACCACCATAGGGTCCCACGGGATGGGACGACCCCCTGCGGGGGACATCCTAAGGAAGGAGAGTCCAGTGGCGCTCGCAAACGACATCCTCGGCTGGTTCTCAAACGATTTGGCCATCGATCTCGGCACCGCCACCACGCTGGTGTATGTGCACGGCAAAGGGATCGTGCTCAACGAACCCTCGGTCGTCGCGGTCGAAAAGAAAACGGAGAAAGTTCTGGCGGTCGGCTCGGAAGCCAAAAAGATGCTGGGCCGCACTCCCGGCAACATCGTCGCGATTCGGCCGATGAAGGAAGGCGTCATCGCCGACTTCGAGATGGCCGAGCGTATGCTCAAGTACTTCATCACCCGGGCACACAATCGCAGCACGTTCGTCAGGCCCCGCATCATCATCGGCGTGCCGTCCCGGATCACACAAGTCGAGCAACGGGCCGTTCGGGATTCGGCTGAATTGGCCGGGGCGCGCGAGGTCTATCTGATTGAAGAGCCGGTGGCGGCGGCCATCGGGGCCGGACTGCCGATTACGGAGCCGTCGGGCAACATGGTGGTGGACATCGGGGGCGGGACGACGGACATCGCGGTCATTTCGCTCGGCGGTATCGTCTACAGCGAATCCGTCAAGGTCGCCGGCGACCGGATGGACGAAGCCATCATGAACTACGTGAAGAAGAAATACAGCTTGCTCATCGGCGAACACATGGCCGAACGAATCAAGGTCGAAATCGGGTCGGCCTATCCGTTTGAAGAGCGGAAAACGATGACCATCAAGGGCCGCGACCTAATCTCCGGTATTCCCCGGACCCTGGTGATCGATGACGCAGAAATACGCGAGGCGCTTCAGGAGCCGATTGGGACGATCGTCAATGCCATCAAAGTCGCGCTGGAAAATACGCCGCCCGAGTTGGCTGGCGACATTATTGATCGTGGCATCGTCCTGACCGGCGGAGGGTCCCTGTTGAAGGGCATGGATACGCGATTCCGCGAGGAAACGAATCTCCCGATCATCACGGTGGATGATCCGCTGACGTCTGTGGTGCTGGGGGTCGGAAAAATCCTCGACGAGTTGGATCTCCTCCGCAAGGTTTCGGTGATGTCCCAGTGCTCCCGTTGAGCGCCGCATCCACACGTCGATGTACCTATTTCGATCGACACCCGGCGCCCGGCGGGTCGTAGTCCTCTTTCTTGCCCTGCTCCTCCTCGCGCTCTTTCTGCTTCCGGCTCAGACCCGCAGCGTGTTGCAGCAGGTCAGCCAGCCGTTGGCCTGGCTCGTGTCGTTTCCACTCGAGGGGTTTGCGGCCACCCGCCAGCGGGTCACCGAACTCTGGGACGGGTACATCGCGCTTCAGGATGTGCGGCAGGATAACGGGCGGTTGCGGCGGGAGTTGGAATTGCTGCGGGGACAGAACACCGCTCTCCGGGAAGCCGCTGCCTCGGCCCAGCGTCTTGAAGGGCTCCTGGCGTTCAAGACCCGGTCGAATTTCGAGAGCGTGGCAGGGCATGTCATCGCGCGCAATGCGACGAATTGGTACCGGGCCCTGGTGCTCGACGTCGGTGATCGAGACGGCGTGAAGCCGGAGATGGGAGTTGTGACGCCGGCCGGTGTCGTGGGACGGGTGGTCAAGACGACTCCCCACACCTCAATTGTGTTGATGATCACCGATCCCAACAATGCGGTGACTGGTCTCATCCAACGGACCAGAGATGAAGGATTAGTGGAAGGCACCGCCAGGGGACAGAGCCGCATGAAATACATCCCGCTGCTCTCGACGGTGCGGGAGGGGGACGCGGTCGTGACGTCCGGACTGACCGGCGGATTCCCGCGCGGCCTGGCCATCGGCGTCATTACCCAGATCAATAAGGCAGAAGGCGAGTTGTTCCAGTCGGCCGAGGTGGTGCCGGAAGTCGACTTTGCCAAGCTGGATGAAGTTCTGGTGATCACCTCGGTCCATGCGCTTCAGGAAGAGGCCAGAGTGGCCCAGAGCCAAACGCCCGCAGGAAAGGGATCGGGCCGATGAACGGGCTCCTCTATGCGGCGCTGATCTTCCTGCTCCCACCGCTGCAGGCGATGGTGATGGGGGCGGCCCACATGGTGGGTGGCGGGCCGGATCTCTGTTTGGTGGCAGTCTGCCTGGTCGGGTTGTTTTCAGGCGAGGTCCGAGGGATTCTCCTTGGGTTGGCGATCGGGATGGTGCAGGATAGTCTATCGGCGGGCGACCAGTGGTTGAATCTGGCGACGAAGGGCGTGGCCGGGCTCTTGGCTGGACTGGTCGGCAGACATCTCGCCGGCGCCACGCCGAGCGCGATGATCGGTCCCATCGCCGGACTCTCGCTGGCCTCGTGCCTCGTCTTCGTGGGAGCCTCGGGGGCGGGGAAACCGTTCCTCGATATGCTGTCCGCCATACGGATTGCGGCTCCCGAATTGGTCTTGGATACGGTGCTGGGCGTGGGCGCCTATTGGTTTCTCTCTGGGCGCCGGCGTCCCGCGACGGGCTTTGATGCGCGGTGACGCGCAAGGATTCTGATCGCCGTCATGGCGGATTTTTCCGCTCCGCAGACAGATGAACTCCGCGAGCTGCTTCGGCGCCTCGTCTTTCTCCAGATCGGGCTGGCCGTGGCCGTGGCGCTCGTGATCGGTCGCCTGTGGCAACTGCAGGTCCACGAAGGGCCCTACTACCGAGACCTATCGGAAAACAACCGCACCCGCACGCTCGTCGTCGAGCCCGCCCGGGGCCTCATCTATGACCGGAACCATGTCTTGCTGGCGAACAACGTGCCGAGCTTCAGCCTGTACGTGACCCTCGAAGACGTGAAGGATGTGAGCGGACTGGTCACGAAGCTGGTCGAACTCGTCGGTCTGAACGAGACCCAACTCCGCAAGAGGATGACCGCTCCCGGCAGCCGGCAGAACCCCCGCAAGCTCAAAGACGGCCTGACGTTGAAGGAGGCGGCACAGATCGAGTCCCACCGCCTGGATCTGCCCGGCGTGATGATCCAGGTGGAGTCTCAGCGCAACTATCCGGTGGGGGTTGTGGCTGCCCACCTGCTCGGGTATGTCGGGGAAATCTCTCAGGAACAGTTGGACCGGGGGGAGAGCGGCGAACTCCATCAGGGCTCGATCATCGGACAGTACGGGATCGAGAAATCCTATGACCGGTTCCTGCGAGGGAAGACCGGCGAGAAGCTGACCGAGGTCGATGCGCTCGGGCACGAGAAGCGCACGACCCTGGTCGAGAAACCGGAAGCCGGCGATGATCTGTATCTGTCGATCGATATCCGGCTGCAACGATTGGCGGAGGAGTTGCTGGGAGATTGTGCAGGATGAGGGACGGCCGCTCACCAATCGTGCGACACAGGGGCAATATCCGCCGGGATCCACGTTCAAAATCATCATGGCGACCGCGGCCTTGGAAACCCAGACCGTCACGCCTGACACGCGGATTCACTGTAACGGCGGCTATCCCTTCGGAAAGCGGGTCTTCCACGATTGGAAGAAGGGCGGACACGGGGCGATGGACATCACCGCCGCCATGGTCAATTCATGCGACGTCTTCTTCTATACGATCGGGCAGCGGATGGGGATCGAGACCATCGCCTCCTATGCGGAGCAGTTCAAGCTGGGGCAGCCGACGGGCATTGAATTGCCCTCCGAGCGGGGCGGCATCGTGCCGTCTCCGGCCTGGAAGGAAAAGGCCCGCAACGAGCCGTGGTTTCCCGGCGAAACGATTTCGGCGGCGATCGGTCAAGGATATGTCAACGTGACGCCGATGCAGATGACCCAAGTCGTCGCCACGGTGGCGAACGGCGGCGACATCCTGCGCCCACGGTTGGTGCATGCGGTGATGGAGCGGGCCACGGGGCACCTCCAAGAACTGCCGAGCGTGGCGCGAGGGCGCCTGTCGGTCAAGCCGCACAACCTGGAGATCATTCGCGACTCGCTCGCCGGGGTGGTGAGCCACGGGACGGGCACCAAGGCCAAATCGACCCTGGTGTCGATTGCGGGCAAGACGGGCACGGCGCAGGCGGCGGCGCTGCGCTCCGGCCCTGAGAAGGATATTCCCAAGAAGCTGCGGGATCATGCCTGGTTTGTCTCGTACGCCCCGGTGGAGAAACCCAGGATCGCGGTCGCCGTCCTCGTCGAACACATGGGACACGGGGGATCGGCTGCAGCGCCGCTGGCCAAACAGGTGATTGAAGCGTATATCAAGTACGCAGGGGAGGAGCCGGGGACGCCGGGCCCTTCGGAAGCCTCCGTCTCAAGATCCTTGCAGGTTGCCTCGCTTGGGAGCCACGGACGTGATTGATCGGATGATGGACAACCGAGGGCCCGATCGCTTTGAGTGGCGGTTTCTCGGTCTCATTGCGGCGATCCGGGCTATGGCGGTGCTGACCATC
>JACRLS010000159.1 GCA_016235225.1 Nitrospirota bacterium
TCCTTCAGAATGCCGCCGATATAGTTCAGGCAGAGCTCGGAAATGCCGGCGTATTCTTTTCCGGCAAAGAGCGGTTTCCCGTCCTTCCAGATGCTTTGATGTGTGTGCATGCCAGAGCCGTTGTCACCGAACAGCGGCTTCGGCATGAAGGTCACCGTCTTCCCGTGGCGCTTGGCGACATTCTTAACGATGTACTTGTACATCATCATCTTGTCCGCCATGCTGACCAGCGAATCAAACCGCAGGTCGATCTCGGCCTGCCCGGCCGTGGCAACTTCGTGGTGGTGCTTTTCGACCGGAATCCCGACTTTCTGCATTTCCACGATCATCTCGCTGCGGATGTCCTGCTGCGTATCGGTCGGCGCCACCGGGAAATAGCCCTCCTTGTGGCGGATTTTCGACCCAAGATTGCCGCCTTCTTTTCCCGCATTCCAGATACCTTCGTCGGAATCCACGAAGTAGTAGCTGCTGGAACTGGTCTGGTCGTACCGGGCACTATCGAAGATGAAGAACTCGGCCTCCGGCCCCCAATAGGACGTGTCGCCGATCTTGGTGTTCTTGAGGTATTTCTCGGCCTTCTGGGCAATATATCGCGGATCCCGATCGTACGTTTCCCGTGTCACCGGGTCCATGATGTTGCAGACCAGACTCAGGGTCGGGATTGCCGTGAACGGATCCAGGCAGGCGGTCGCCGGGTCGGGGACGGCCAGCATATCGCTGTTATTGATCGCCTTCCATCCTCGGATCGATGAACCATCCAAGCCTGATCCGTCCTTGAATACCCCCTCATTAAGCTCTTCCACAGGAATCGAGAAGTGCTGCCAGGTGCCGAGCAGGTCGACGAACTTCAAGTCCACGACCTGCACCTTGTTCTTCTTGCAAAACTCCAATACCTCACGCGGATTCATTCAGCTCCTCCTTCCACTGACGGTTGATAGTCAACATATATCCCGCCTCACGCCGACACGGCTCCCCGGCTCTCTTCCATCCGAGTATCCAAGAAGCGGTCGATCTCTTGGGTGATCGCCGACCGGATCGCCTCCAGCCTGCCATGCTCGGTCACCTTCCCACCCGCCGACTCCGTGATGTAGAACACGTCTACAACCTGGTCCAGCCGCGTGGAAATGCGTGCGGCGTGGACGGACAACCCCAAAACGAAGATCGCGCGCGTGATCACGTAGAGCAGACCTTGCCTGTCGTCTGCGAAAATATCGATGATCGTAAATCTGTCGGACGTATCATTGTCGATCTTGACCTCGGTCGGTTGTCTGGCCATCGAGCGGGGCCTCGCCGGCGTGAGGCGCGTGCTCCGTCTCACCAGATCATCCACGGTATCCGCTCCAGTCAGCACCTGTCGGATCGCCTCAGCGAGGTTCAGGCGACGTTCCGACGAGGGCTCTCCGGCATAATCCGGATCGCCGACCTGGAAGGTATCTACGACGATGCCGTCCTCACGGGTGATGATCTGCGCATCCAGGACTTGCAACCCCTTCGCCGCCAAGACCCCCGCGATCTTCGAGAATATCCCCGGAATCAGGTCGTTGCTGGTGATCACCGTGTATTCGCAGGCGCGGACCTCCCCGTTGAACCAATCCTCAACCAACACCTCGTTCGGCTTCAGCTTCCGGATCGCGGCCAGGTGGGCCGCAATGCGAGCCGGCTCAGTACCATACAGATATCGGATCGGAAACTGCTTGAGCTGCGTTTCGACCCAAGACGCATCTGCAGAGCGCTCGGGCTGAGTCGCCAGCAGGCGCACAACTTCGTTCGTCAACTGCGTGAGGCGCTCGGGTCCGTCCCCCGTCTCCCGCACCCCGGACACTTCCGGCAAGGTGCGCAGATACAGTTCCGTGAGAAGCGACTCTTTCCACTTTGTCAAAACACCGGGGCCCACCGCCGCAATATCAGCCGCCGTCAAAATCAAGAACTGCTTGAGAACGGCCGGAGTCCCGACGGCCCGCGCAAAAGTGAGCAACACTTTCTCGTCGTAGGGATCGCGGCGAAACGCGGTGTGTGCCATCAGAAGATGGGCCTGAACCAGGAACTCTAGTGCCCGAGCGTCTTGCTCATCCAGCCCTAGCCGCGCGGCTGTGTCTCCGGCAATCTCTTTGCCCACTTCGCTGTGATCCCGCTCCTGCCCCTTCCCGAGATCGTGGAGCAGCACCGCCAGGTGCAGCACGTCCTTCCGATGGATTTCCCGGCAGACTTGGCCCAACATTCCGTCATCCTGCACCAGGGCCTCGGCTTTGGCGACAGCCAGGAGACTGTGCTCGTCTACCGTGTACTTGTGGTACTGATTGAATTGCATCAAGCCGCGGACGGTCTTGAAAACCGGGATGATCTTTTCAAGCAAGTGCGCACGATGCATGGCTTCTAACGTGCGCGCCGCGCCGGGCCCGGCCAGAATGTGCAGGAAGATCTGGCTGACCTCCGGCGTCCGGAAGGCGTCTTCCGTCACCGTTTCGACATGTCGATGGATGTCCTCGAGCAACGGCGGCACGATCGTCAATTGACGGCGCCTGGCCACATCAAAGAGCTTGAGCAACAAGGCAGGGGTCTCCAGCACCTGTTCCCGCACGTCATCCGACACCGTGAGCGCGGTGCCGCGCACGACGAAGTATTCCTCCACCTTCGGCGCCGGGAATATTCGGCTGACACGCCGCCAGAGCGGCACGCTCCGGCAGCGTTCCACGAACCGCATACTCCGCTCATGGAGCCCCATCGTGTGCTGATAATACTGTTGCATGAATTGCTCGACTGCCAACAGATGCGGCCGGTCCTTGAACCCGAACCGCTCCGCAAGCCAGACCTGCTCTTCAAACGACAGGATCTCCTGCGCGGCCCCTCCATGAAAGTGCATGAGGCAACGGACGCGCCACAGGAACTCGCGGGCCTCCTTGAGGGCCAGGTAATCTTTCCGCAAAAGAATGCCTCGATCCGACAGCTCCTGAATCGTGGCCGTCTGAAAACGTGCCATCCCGGCCCACTGCAGCACATGCAGGTCCCGCAGCCCACCCTTGCTTTTTTTGACGTTTGGCTCGAGCAAATAGATCGTTTCACCAAACTTGTCGTACTCTCGGCGACGTTCTTCCAGCTTCAGGTCGATGAACCGGTCCACCCCCCGCGTCACAACCTTACGGAGATAGCGCTTGTGGAATTCCTGGTACAGATGGGCACTGCCGGCCAGGAACCTGGCTTCCATCATGGAAGTGCGGATTGACAAATCGGTCGAGGCAAGGTCCAGACAGTCGGCTACCGTCCGGACGCTGTGCCCGACCTGGAGACCGAGATCCCACAAGGGGTGCAAGACCAACTTGATCAGATCCTGCAGCACATGTCTGGACTCAGGCCTGTATAAGAGCATCAGGTCGATGTCCGAATAGGGCGCCTGCGCCCGACGTCCATATCCCCCCAAGGCGTCGAGGCAGCAGGACTGGGTCCCGGCAGCCTGCAAGGTGCCACCAGCTCTCCGCAACTCGTTACGGTACCGGCCGATGATGACACCGTCGATTAACTCTGTGAGCCCCTCCAGAACTTCGGCCCCGGACGCCCCCTCCTGCAAGCGGTGATAGAGAGCCTGGCGCTGCTCGACCAACATCGCGCTGGTGGCCGCCATGGCTGGTCCGCCTGTCTGCGCAGAATCGA